>NZ_RZSN01000111.1:0-20723 GCF_003997315.1 Mesorhizobium sp. M1A.F.Ca.IN.020.04.1.1 | reverse complement strand
GGCCGCCCTGGGACCCGGTGCCCGCCGTGGTCGGCACCGCGATGATCGGCGCGATCGCCTCCGAGTTGGCGCGCGTCCACCAGTCGCCGATGTCCTCGAAATCCCATACCGGACGCGCCTGCCCGGCCTGGAAGGCGATCAGCTTGCCGAGGTCGAGCGCCGAGCCGCCGCCGAAAGCGACGACCCCGTCATGCTTGCCTTTCTTGAACACGGCGATGCCGGCGATCAGGTTGGACTCGACCGGGTTCGGCTTCACCTCGGAAAAGACGCCATAAGGCACATTGGCATCGTCGAGGATCTTCAGTGTCGAAGCGACGACGGGCAGCTTCGCCAGGCCCGGGTCGGTCACGAAAAGCGGGCGCTTGATGCCTGCCGCAGCCAGCGCGTCCGGCAGTTCCTTGATGCGCCCCGCGCCGAAGCGGACGGTGGTGGGGTAGTTCCATTTGGAGGTGAGCTTGGACATGGATTGTCTTTCGAATTCAGATCGCTTCGCGCAGGTGATAGGATTTCGGCCGGGTCAGGTTGTCGTAGCCGATGGCGGACAGCGCCGCGCCCTTGCCGGTGTCCTTGACGCCGGTCCAGACCAGCGCCGGATCAAGATAGTCGCAGCGGTTCATGAACACGGTGCCTGTCTGGACCCGGTCGCCGATCGCCACGGCGCGCTCGGTGTCGCGCGTCCAGATCGAGGCCGTCAGCCCATAGGGGCTGTCGTTCATCAGCGCGATGGCTTCCTCGTCGTCGCGCACCTTCATGATGCCGACGATCGGGCCGAAGCTTTCCTCGCGCATGACGCTCATCTGGTGGTCGACACCGGTCAGCACTTCCGGCGCCAGATAGGGCGAGCCCGGCCTGTCGTTTTCCACCTTCATGGCGATATGCGCCTTGGCGCCCTTGCGCAGCGCCTCTGCCTTCTGCTCGCGGATCAGGTCGGCGAAGCGTGCCTGCGCCATCGGACCCATGGTCGTCGCCTGCTCCAGCGGATTGCCGACGACATAGTTCCTGGTCTCGGCGACAAAACCTTCGACGAACTCGTCATAGACCTTTTCGTGCACATAGACGCGCTCGATGCCGCAGCAGCATTGGCCGGAATTGTAGAAGGCGCCGTCGACCAAATTGGCGACCGCATGGTCCATTTTGGCGTCGGGAAGGACATAGGCCGGATCCTTGCCGCCGAGCTCGAGGCCGAGCGTCATGAAGGTGCCGGCCGCGGCCTTCTCGATGGCGCGGCCGCCGGCAACCGAGCCGGTGAAGTTGACATGATCGATCTTGCCCGAGCCGAGCAGCCTTTCGGTCTGGTCGTGGTTCATGACCAGATTCTGGAACAGGCCTTTCGGCAGGCCCGCCTTGTCGAACGCCTGCTGGAAGCGCTCGCCGACCAGCAGCGTCTGCGCCGCATGCTTGAGGATGACCGCGCTTCCGGCCATCAGCGCCGGCACGATCGTGTTGACCGCGGTGAGATAAGGATAGTTCCACGGCGCGATCACCAGCACGACGCCAAGCGGCACCTTCTTGACATAGCGGCGAAAGCCGTCCTTCGGATTGGAGGCCATGATCGGCTTCAGCGCAGCTTCCGCGATCTCGACCATGTAGCTGGTGCGTTCCTTGACGCCGCCGAACTCGCCGCCATAGCGCACCGGCCGCCCCATCTGCCAGGCGATCTCGGGCACGATCTCGTCGCTGATGCCGACCAGCGCTTCCAGCATCGCCAGCATGTACTTGCCGCGCTCGGCAACCGGTGTCTCGGCCCATTTCTCCTGCGCCGCCCTGGCGCGCTCTGCCGCCGCATTGATCGCCTGATCCGTCGCGACCGGCCGCTCGGCGTAGATCGAGCCGTCGATGGGTGATTTGAGTTTTACGGTATCCAAGAAGACGTCTCCAAATTGACTCTTTCAGCAGGCGATGGCTCTGACATGACCCTGCGCGGCATAGGCCAAAATGGCCTTGTCACGGGTTACGATAGTCAAATCGCGCTCCCGCGCGGTCGCTATCAGAATTCGATCCATTGGATCGCTGTGAACGACAGCTGGGAGGTAGGAGGCCGCGATGAGAATACGTGGCGTCACCCCTTCCACTGTGACGGCCGCCGCCTCAACGAACTCGTCGAACCAACGGTCGGGCGTCTTCGTCGACGGCAACCTGCCCTTCGACACCAGCATGCCCATCTCCCATGCCGACATGACCGATACGTTCAGCGTGCCGGACTGAGGAGCCTTGCTGATAGCCGTTGTCGCGGCATCGGCTATCGGTTCGTCCTGCGAAATCCAGATGACCGCGCAAGTGTCCAACAGAAGGTTCTCAGTGTTCATAGACCTTGCCCCAATCCTGCTCGACAGGCTCCGTCAGATCGACCTCTGGGAGGATAGTAAGCGTTCCCTTCATGCAGCCGAAGATCGGGTGTCGTTTCGGTGTCCCGCCGATCTCGGCCTGAGCCGATTCGCCGAACCCCTTTGAAGTGCCGGAACCTGGTTGAACGCGCCGAAAGACCAGATTTTCGCCCGCTATATTGACGGACTCAGTCTGGAACCCCGCGGCCAGCCACTCCTTTGTCATTGGATTGTTGCTGGGGTTATTGCTCCACCAAGCCGGATACTGCTTGGACGCCGGTAGCTTTTCGCCAAGCAGCTTCTCGATGTCGCTGAACGACATCGGAACCCGCTCGCCGGTTTGAGCCATAAGATACGAACGCAAAGGCGAATACTTTCCCATTCTCACGTTCCCGAACTCAACCAGCCAAGACTGCAGCTTTAGTTAGGTTCAGTCAACGTCGATTACAGCTTTAGTAGCGTTCAAACCCCCGGTGCAGTTCCCAATCCGTGATACGGCGGTCGTATTCGAACTGCTCCCAGCGGGCGGTGTGGACATAGTGCTCGATCACCTCCTCGCCGAAGGCCTGCTTCAGCATCGTGGAGCCTTCCAGCGTCTCGGTGGCATCGCGCAGCGTCTTCGGGATTTCCGGCAGTTGCGACGCCTGATAGGCGTCGCCGACAAACGGCTTCTGCAGCTCCAGCTTCTCGTCGATGCCGGCGAGACCGGCCGCGATCAGCGCGGCGAAGGCGAGATAGGGGTTGAGATCGGCGCCGCCGATGCGGCATTCCATGCGGATGCCTTTGGTACCCTCGCCGCACAGCCGGAATCCCGCCGTGCGGTTGTCCTCGCTCCACATGATCTTGGTCGGCGCGAAGGTGCCGGCCTGGAAGCGCTTGTAGGAGTTGATGTACGGCGCCAGGAACCAGGTGAACTCCTTGGCGTATTTGAGCTGGCCGGCCGCCCATTGCTGGCCGAGGCTCGACAGCGTCCATTCGGCGTTTTTGTCGAAGAACAGCGGCGTCCCGCCGTCGGCGCTCCACAGCGAATTGTGGATGTGGCTGGAATTGCCGGCGAGCCCGTAATTGTACTTGGCCATGAAGGAGATGGCCTTGCCTTCGGAATCGGCGATCTCCTTGGCGCCGTTCTTCAGGATGACGTGGCGATCCGCCATCTCGAGCGCCTCGGCATAGCGCACATTGATCTCTTCCTGGCCCGGACCCCACTCGCCCTTGGAATTTTCGATCGGGATGCCGGCTGCCTCCATCTCGTTGCGGAGCCGGCGCATGACGCCTTCTTCCTTGGTGGTGATGCCGATCTGGTAGTCGCCGATATAGGGCGAAGCGCTGTCGAGCCCTTGCCAGTGCTTTCTGCGCGCCGATTCGTAGGTTTCGCTGAACAGGTAGAATTCGAGCTCGGAGGCGAAGTAGCCGATATAGCCGCGCTCGCTCAGACGCTTGACCTGCTTCTTCAGGATCGCGCGCGGCGAATGCGCGAGGTCCTCATGGTCGTGATGATCGAGCACGTCGCAGATGACCAGCGCCGTCTTCTCCAGCCATGGGACGCGCCGCAACGTCGACAGGTCGGGTTTCATGACAAAGTCGCCATAACCCTTCGACCAGCTCGCCGCCTTGTAGCCTGGCACCGGCTCCATATCGATGTCGCAGGCCAGCAGATAGTTGCAGCCATGCGTCTCGCCATGCGCGGAATCGACGAAATACTGGGCCAGGAAGCGCTTCCCCGCGAGCCGGCCCTGCATGTCGACGATGCAGGCCAGCACCGTGTCGACCTCGCCGTTCGAGACCGCTTTCTTCAACTGATCGAACGAGAAATTCCCGGCCATTCCTTTGGCACTCCAACACTTGTCGATTGAAAGGGAGAAACGAAGCCCTGGCCGGCGTGACGCCGGCCAGGGCCATGATGTCCGATGTCAGTGGCCGGTCTCGCCGACCGCCTGCTCTGCCGCCTTGATCGCCGCCTGGCGCGCCGCGATGATGTCGCCGAGCGGCGGCCCCTGGAAGCGGTTGCGCTCGAAGGCGAACCAGACGACCGCCGTCAGGATGAAGAAGCCGACGGTGATGTAGAGCGCCCAGTCGTTCGGCGGCTGGATGCCGATGACGAAGATCAGGATCATCGACACGATCGAGAGCAGACCGAACAGCATGAAGATGCCGCGGCCCATGTTCCACGGCCCCATCTTGTCCCACTTCGGCGTCCCCCAGGCCATCATGCCGAGCACGATCGGCACGGTGAAGGAGAGGAACAGGAAGATGACGGTGCAGGACACCACGATCGTGTAGGCCGAGGTGCCGGCGACCGAGACCACCGACGAGCCCCACACGAACAGCACCGACAGGATCGAGGCTGTCCAGATCGCCGCCACGGGCGTGCGATAGGTCGGGCTGACCTTGGAAAGCGCTGCCGAGCCGGGCAGGCCGCCGTCACGCGAGAAGGCGAAGATCATGCGCGAGGCCGACGTGACGGTGGCAAGGCCGCACAGCAGCTGTGCCAGGAACACGACGAGATAGACGAACTCCTTCAGTCCGGTTCCGACGCGCTGGTCGAAGGCCCAGAAGAACACGTTCCAGCCCTGCTTGGCGGCCTCGTCCATGTTCGGGATCATCAACACGAAGGCAGCCAGGAACAGGTAGCCAAACAGCGCCGACCAGATGACCGACATGACCATCGCGCGCGGCACGGAAGAAGCCGCCTTGATGGTTTCCTCCGACGTGTGCGCCGAGGCGTCATAGCCGGTGATCGTATAGATCGGCAGCAGGAGGCCCAGCGCGAAGACCCAGGCGTTCGAGACCTGCGGCCACACGCCGCCTCCGGCATCGCCTGAGTAGTTGTGGAAGGTGAAGAGGCGGCTGAAGTCCCAGGTCTCGGCCGAGAGCAGGCAGACCACCGCGATCAGGATCGAGCCGAAGAAGATCAGATAGCCCGAAAAGTCGGTTAGCTTTGCCGTCAGCTTGATGCCCAGATGGTTGATCAGCGCCTGCGCACCGGTGATGATGACCAGGAAGATCGTCTGGGTGGTCAGGTTGTTTTCAATGCCCAGCGCCGGCCCGAAAGCGCCGACGAAGAAAGTCCAGGTGCCGACGTTGATGGCGCCGAGCACGGTGATCAGGCCAAGCAGGTTGAGCCAGGCGGTAACCCAGCCGGTGCCGCGATTGCCGAGGATCGAGCCCCAGTGATAGAGGCCGCCGGCCGTCGGATAGGCCGAGCTGATCTGCGACATGGCGACCGCGAAGGTGAGCGACACGAAACAGCCCACCAGCCAGCCTATGCCGATGCCGATGCCGCCGGCGCCGGAGGTCGCCTGCGCCAGCGAGTTGATGCCGCCGGACAGGATGCAGATGATGGAGAAGGAAACCGCGAAATTCGAGAAGCGGCTGAGGCGCCGCTCCAGTTCCTGGGCATAGCCCATGCTGTGGAGGACCTGTATGTCCTCAGCCTTGTCGACTTCGGTGTAGTCATTTGCTGCCATGTTGGAAGTCCCCTGTGGTTTCTTAGCTGGCCGACTGTACTGACTTTCCCATTGCGCGTTGTCGGGAGCCCCTGGCCTCCTCGGGCTCCAGATTCGAGAATATGCCTGTGAGCAGATCCGCCCATTTCCGCTGCCCGGTCTCGCCGGAGATCTCGTCGTTGCGGATTTCGATCATCGCGCAGGCAAGGCCGCGCGAGCGCGCGTGCCGTTCCAGCGTGAAATAGACGCGGTCGGCCGGCGAATAGGGTTCGTTGACGCCAACGGTGACGCCGGACAGCCGCTTGAGCGCCGATATCAGCGGCGCTGCCAGCCGGCGATCGTCGTCATGGATGATGCCGATATGCCAGGGACGGCTCCTGCCCTTATAAACCGGCGTGAAGGAGTGCACCGACACCAGGCGCGTTTCCTGCCCGAGCGCCAGCCGCTGCTCGATGATCTCAGCGATCGAGTCGTGGAACGGACGCCACGCGAGATCGATCCGCTCCGCGCGCTGCTTGCCAGAGAGATTCGAATTGCCCGGAATGGCCGTCGCCTCGCTGACCGGCGGCACGAGGTCCGGCGCGTCGAGCGGGCGGTTGCAGTCGATCACCAGGCGCGAGATGCGGGTTTCGACCAGCGTGGCGTCGAGCGCGTCGGCCATCCGGCTGGCGACCGGCAGCGCGCCGGGATCCCAGGCGATATGCCGGGAGAGATCCTCGGCGGGCAGCCCGAGCGTTCCGAATTCGGCGGGCAGGAAGTTCGAGGCGTGATCGCAGGTGAGGACGAAGGGGCTCGAGCCGCCGGGGTTGGTCACCCTCACGGTCTCCGACGGTGCAAGGCTGGCGCGCCGTGCTTTGGCCATACTGCCGTCCCCTCGGGAGCGCTGTATCTTATGTTACGTAATTTGCCTCATTGCGCCCCTGTGAATGATTTCATACAGTTTACGCGGCTTTGTCAAACGCGGAATTCCGAAAACGGCGGCGACCGGGTCAAAGGGTGGGGAAAACGATGATCTCCAGTATTGCCGAACTGATTTCGGACCGCATCGGCACCATGCCGGCAGGCGAGCGCCGCGCCGCGCAGACGCTGATTGCCAACTATCCGCTGACCGGGCTGAAGACCGTGGCCGAGTTCTCGACCGCGGCGGGAGTCTCCTCACCGACGATTCTGCGTTTCGTCGCTAGGTTGGGTTTCCAGAACTATCCCGAATTCCAGTCGGCGCTGCAGGATGAACTGGCCGCGCAATTGCAGTCGCCGGCCTCTCGCACGCTCAACTCGGCGTCGCCCGCCAATGGCGGCGCCGTTTCGCCGATGCTGGAGGCGACGCTCGACAACATGCGCGAGACGTTCCGGCACCTTACCGACAAGCAGTTGGCCGACATTGCCGCACGGCTTGCCGAGCGCCGCGGCAAGACCTTTCTGATCGGCGGCCGCTTCACCGATCCGCTCGCGCGCTACATGGCAGCCCATCTCGCCATCATCCAGCCAGACGTCTACCACCTCGCCGGCCAGGAGAGCATCTGGCGCGACCGGCTGATTGACATGGGCAAGCGCGACGTCCTGGTTATCTTCGACATCAGGCGCTACCAGGAAAGTCTGCTCCGCTTTGCCGAGAAGGCGCACCAGCGCGGCGTCCAAATCGTGCTCTTCACCGATCAGTGGCTCTCGCCGATCGCCCGCTTCGCCCGCCATGTGATCGCCGGGCGTACCGCCGTGCCTTCGGCCTGGGATTCATCCGCCGCCCTCTTTGTCGTCGCCGAAACGCTGATCGGCGCGGTTACGAGGCAGCTCGAAGCCGCCGGCGCCAAGCGCATCCGCGACCTGGAGAGCCTGCGCTAGGCAGTTCCGTCCGTTCGGTTTTCCTTTAACCGAATGGCGGCCGGCGTCCCCCAAATTGCGGCAAAAGGTGGGACCGAAGCGATGATCCCGCTTCACGTTACCGAGATTTAATGTGCACGTTTGCGTGATAATTGCCATAAAACGCTGATATTATGATGTGGCGTGGCCGGTATCGCTCTCACGCCGTATCGTCGCTCAGCCTGCTTCCACTTGGAACCGGCGGACGATTCTGCCGCTGGAGTGTCAATGTCGAGCTGGAAACAGATTGTTCTTGCGCTGGTGATCGTGGTTGCCGCTGCGGCCGCCTGGGCGCGCTTCTATCCCGGCGCGCCTGAGGTATTGGCACGCTGGGGTATTGACTGGGCGATTGCGGCGACGCCCCCCGCCACGGGAAGCATCGAGAGCGGTTCTGTCCGGTCCGGTCGCAATCGCGCCGGCCAGATCGTGACCATTGTCGCCTCCCCTGCCGGCACCGCCACCATCAACGACAGGCTTCAGGCGATCGGGACCGGCCGCGCCAATGCGACAGTCACTGTCAATCCATACTCTTCCGGCCGCCTCACCGAACTGCCGGTGCAGTCCGGCACCCATGTCGAAAAAGGCGATGTCATCGCCAGGCTCGATTCGGAGACGGAAGTGATTGCGCGCGACCGTGCCAAGGTCGCGCTCGACGACGCCCAGGCGAAGCTCGACCGGGTCAAGTCGCTGCGAGCCTCCAATGCCGCCACGCAAGTTGCCGTCGCGGATGCCGAGGTGGCGCTCGCCAATGCCAAGCTGGCGCTGCGCGATGCCGAGCTCGCGCTCGAGCGCCGCTCGGTCGTCGCGCCTATCGAAGGCACTGTCGGTATCCTGCCGATCGCCGCCGGCAACTATGTCACCAGCCAGTCGGCGATCGCCACGCTTGACGACCGCTCGAGCATATTGGTCGATTTCTGGGTGCCGGAGCGTTTCGCCGCCGCTGTAAAGGTCGGACAGCGATTGTCGGCCACGCCGCTGGCCAACCCCAACCAGGTCTATTCCGGCACGGTTTCGGCCATCGACAACCATATCGACGAGAACAGCCGCACGCTGCTCGTCAAGGCGACGATCGCCAACCCGGCGGATTCGCTGCGCGCCGGCATGTCGTTCCAGATCGCCATGAAATTCCCCGGCGACACCTATCCGGCCGTCAGCCCACTGGCCATCCAGTGGGGCACCGACGGCGCCTATATCTGGACCGTCGAAAACGGCAAGGCAAAGCGCGTGCCGGTGCGCATCATCCAGCGCAACACCGAGACGGTGCTGATCGATGCTCCCGTCGAGAGCGGCGACATGGTGGTGACCGAAGGCACGGAGAGTGTCAGCGAAGGCGGCGACGTCCGGATCGCCGGCGAGGACCGCGCCACCGCGGCCGAAGGCTCATGAGCGCCACCGGCGACCAGACCGCGGGATCGGGCCTGACCGCGCTCTTCATCCGCAGGCCGGTCATGGCCTTCGTGCTCAACACGCTCATCGCGGTCGCCGGCCTCGCAGCCTTCTGGGGCGTCGAAATCCGCGAACTGCCGGATGTCGACCGCCCGGTCATCACCGTCAACACCACCTTCGAGGGCGCGGCCGCCGAAACCGTCGACCGCGAGTTGACCGACCCGATCGAGGGCGCCGTCGCGCGCGTCTCGGGTGTCAAGTCGATCTCGTCGACTTCATCTTTCGGCCAGAGCCGCGTCACCATCGAGTTCAACGACGGCGTCGATCTCAATGTAGCCGCCTCCGATGTCCGCGATTCCGTCAGCCGCATCACCAACCAACTGCCCGAGACCGCCGATGCGCCGCGCATCGTCAAGGCCGACGCCAATTCCGACCCGGTGATGCGGCTGGCGGTCACGTCCGACACCATGTCGGTGCAGGACATGACGGTGCTGGTCCAGGACCGCATCGAGGACGAGCTCGCCGCCGTTCCAGGGGTCGCCGACGTCCAGGTATCCGGCGACCGCGACAAAATCTTCCGCATCGACGTCGACCAGAACAAGCTGGCAAGCCACGGCTTCACCGTGGCGGATTTGCGCAAGGCGCTCGCCTCCGTCGCCTTCGATTCCCCGGCCGGCTCGATCACCACCACAAACCAGGACCTCGTCGTGCGCACGACGGCCGACGTGACCACGCCGGAGGAATTCGAGAGCATCGTCATCGGCGGCGCGACGCGCATCCGCGACGTCGCCACCGTGACGCTCGGCCCCGACATCGGCCAGACCTCATTGCGCTCCGACGGCAAAACCGGCATCGGCCTCGGCATCATCCGCCAGGCGGAATCGAACACGCTCGATATATCGACCGGCGTCAGGGCCGCCGTGGAGAAGCTCCAGGCAAACCTTCCGCAAGGCATGTCGATCAAGGTCACCAGCGACGATGCCGTCTTCGTCAACGGCGCTGTGCACGAGGTTGAGATCGCGCTCGCGCTTTCCGTCTCGATCGTGCTGATCGTCATCTACGCCTTCCTGCTCGACTGGCGCGCGACGCTGATCCCGGGCCTGTCGATGCCGGTCGCCATGATCGGCACCATCGCCGCGATCTACCTCGCCGGCTTTTCCATCAACATCCTGACGCTGCTGGCGCTGGTTCTGGCGACGGGCCTCGTCGTCGACGACGCCATCGTCGTGCTCGAAAATATCGTGCGCCGCCGCAACGAGGGCATGGGGCCGCGCGCGGCCGCCGTGCTCGGCACCCAGCAAGTCTTCTTCGCCGTCGTTGCCACGACGCTGACCCTGGTCGCCGTCTTCGTGCCGATCTCCTTCCTGCCGGGACAGACCGGCGGGCTCTTTCGCGAGTTCGGCTTCGTGCTGGCGATGTCGGTACTGCTCTCCTGCGTCGTGGCGCTGACGCTCTGCCCGATGCTCGCCTCGCGCATGCTGACCAGCGCCTCTCTTCACCACGAAGGTGGCAGCGGCGTGGGCGCTCGCATCGGCGGCGCATTGCATCGGCTCTACAAGCGCTGCCTGCATGCCTGCCTCGGCGCCCCCTGGATCGTAGTGCTCGTCGCTATGCTCTTCGCTGGCACCGCCTTCACTTTGTTCGGCACGATACGTCAGGAGCTGACGCCGACCGAAGACCGCGCCGTCGTTTTGCTGCGCATCAACGCGCCGCAAGGAGTCAGCCTCGACTATACCACCGAGCAGATGCGCAAGATCGAGCGGCTGATCCAGCCTTTGCGCGATTCCGGCGAGATCCGCAGCACCTTCGCGAATGCCGGCAACAACGGCGCCTACAACAGCGGCTTCATGGTGATGACGCTGGCGCCGTGGGACGAGCGGACGCGCAGCCAGCAGGAGATCATGGCCGAGATCAGCCGCCTGACGAAGCAGGTGCCAAGCGTCCGCGTTTTCCCGGTTCAGCCCAACAGCCTTCGCATCCGTGGCGCCGGCAGCGGCCTGCAATTCGCCCTGGTCGGCAACGACCGCAAGGCGCTAAGCGCGGCGGCGGTGCAGATCGTCGAGGAGATGCGGCAGGATCCGCGCTTCCAAGCACCGCGACTTTCCGTCGACCTTACGCAGCCGCAGCTTGCCGTCGCCATCGACCGTGAGCGCGCCTCCGACCTCGGCATCGACATCACCGGGCTTGCGGACACGCTGCAGGCAATGCTCGACGGCAACGATGTCGTCGACGTCTACATCGCCGACCGCAGCTATGGCGTGAAGCTGGTCTCGACCACCAATCCAATCAACGATCCGACCGATCTGGAAAACATTTTTCTGAAAACGTCGGACGGCCGCTTCGTGCCGATGTCGACCATCGCCACGCTGACCGAGCGCGCCGTGCCGCCGTCCCTCACTCGCGAGCAGCAGCAGCCGTCCGTGGCGATCACCGCCAATCTGGGCGGCAGCTTCGCGCTCGGCGATGCGCTGACGCGCGCCGAGGAAATCGCAACACCGCTGCTGCCGTCGGACGCGCGGATCGTGCCGCTGGCCGAGGCGGCGACGCTCGGCGAGAGCAACAGCGCCATGGCGACCATCTTCGGTTTCGCGCTGGTCATCATCCTTCTGGTGCTGGCGGCCCAGTTCGAGAGCTTCGTCAGCGCCGTCATCATCATGGCGACAGTGCCGCTCGGGCTCGCCTGCGCCATCTTCGCGCTGCTTTTGTCGGGCACCAGCCTCAATGCCTACAGCCAGATCGGCCTGGTCCTCCTGGTCGGGGTCATGGCCAAGAACGGCATCCTGATCGTCGAGTTCGCCAACCAGCTGCGCGACCGCGGGCTTGGCGTGCGCGAGGCGATCGAAGAGGCCGCCACCATTCGCCTTCGCCCGGTGATGATGACTATGATCTGCACCGTGCTCGGCGGCGTGCCGCTGGTGCTGGCTTCAGGCGCAGGCGCCGAGGCGCGCGTGGCGCTCGGTTGGGTGATCGTCGGCGGCCTTGGCCTGGCGACCGTCTCCACGCTGTTCCTGACCCCTGTCGCCTATCTCTTGCTTGGCCGCTTCGTCACGCCCAAGGCGCATGAGGAAGCCCGCGTGAAGCGCGAACTCGAGCAAGCCGCCTATGCCAATGTCGAGCCGGCGGAATAGTGGACGAGCACGAGCCAGGCAGCTCAGCTACTTGCCGGTGAATTCGGGCAGCCGAATGTATGGATTGCGCTGATCGTAGGAATATCTTGGCTCGCCTTTGCCTGACGAAACGGCACCCGCTATGAGCGCTCCTTTCGGCCCAAACTGATAATCGATGCCGGCACAAAGATGGGCGAGCGTTTCATAGTCGAAGTTGCGCAATTCGCTGCCGGCTGCGAATGCAGCCGCTTTCAATGCATCCGACGAAAGCGAGCCGAGCATGCTATCGCGATAGGCCCTGACCTTGGCCTTGCTGAGCCGCGATGACTGGCATTCAGAGCCGACGACGCGCGCCAGGATGATATTTCTAATTGCGGTTGATGCTGGATCATTCAAAGAGGCCGAATATTTATTGAGAAAATAGTTCGTACCCGGATCATTGGTCATCGACTTGCGCCAAATGGGCGGGAACTTGTCGGCGGCCTCGGCACTAAATGTACCTGCCATTGACACCAGGACGAATCCGACAAACCACCGTAGCCTCATAGACGCGACCTCGAGTTATCTTGATCAGGGCTTAACAAACACCTTGCCGTTCGGCTTGGCCAGCTCGTCCGGCAGCCTGGCAATGGCCTCGTCCAGCGGGACCACCGCCGTCACATCCGTCGACCAGCGCCCGTCGGAAAACCTCTTCTGCGCCTCCAGCACCGCCGGGCCGAGCCGGTCGCGGAACTGCCGCATCCATTCGGCCAGCCAGAAGCCTTCGATGCGCTTGTGCTGGAAGATCAGTTGGCCGGGCTCGCGGATGACTGTCGGCTCGGCGTCGAGCCTTCCATAGACGATCCAGCGCGAGCGCTTCGGCATGGCTATGAAAATGGCCGAGGCGAGCGGTCCGGTCACTGCGTCCAGGAAGATGCGGGGCTGCTCCGCCTTCATCACCTCGCGCAGCGCGGCCTCGAAATCCGCCGCCTGCTCGTTGAGCGCATGGGCGGCGCCCAGCTCTTTCAGCAGCGGGATCTGCTCGTCGCGGCGCACGGTGACGATCGGCCGAAAACCCTCCTCTTTCGCCAGCCCGATGATCAGCTTGCAGAGCTGGCTGGCGCCGGCAGTCATGATGAAGGCCCTCTCACCCTCCTCTCTGACCATGTCGAATATGGCTAAAGCGGTCAGCGGATTGACGATCATCGCCGCGGCGTCCTCGTCGCGCACCGTGTCGAGCAGTGGAATACAGGAAGCCGCCTCGGCGACCGCGTATTCTGCCCAGGCGCCCCAGTTCGACACGCCGGTGGCGAAGGCGACGCGCTTGCCCGCAAGGCTTTTTGCGTATGGATCGTCGCCAGTCGAGGCCACGATTCCGACGCCCTCAAATCCGGCCGGCCGGCCCTGCACACGGGGCTGGCCGTATTGCCCTGTGATGAAGGCGATATCGGACGGGTTGATTGAGGCGAGACTGACCTTGATCAGCGCTTGTGTCGGACCAGGCGCCGGCACGGCGATGCTGCCGGGCTTCAAATAAGCCTCCATCGCCTCCGGCACGCTGGCCGAAGGCGTTTTGCTGTAGCCGTCGCCGACAAGCAGCAAGCCTCGCATTTCCGATGGAAGCGTCATGGCGGTCAGATCTTCTCCTGCGTGTATTTCCTGAGCTCGGCGCGCGCCACCTGCCGCCGGTGCACGGCGTCCGGCCCGTCGGCCAATCGCAGAGTTCTCAGATGCGTCCACGAGCGGGCGAGCGGCGTGTCCTGGCTGATGCCTTGCGCGCCGAACATCTGCACCGCCTCGTCGGTGACCTTGAGCGCGATGCGCGGCGCTACCACCTTGATCTGGCTGATCCAAGGGGCCGCAGCGCGTGCATCGCCCTGGTCGATCATCCAAGCTGCCTTCAGACACAGGAGCCTCGCCATCTCGATCTCCATGCGGCATTCGGCGACGATGTCGAAATTGGCGCCGAGCTTTGCCAGCGATTGGCCGAACGCCTCGCGCCGCACCGAACGCTGGCACAGCATCTCCAGCGCCATCTCGGCCTGGCCGATCGCACGCATGCAATGATGGATGCGGCCTGGCCCAAGCCGTCCCTGCGCGATCTCGAAGCCCCTGCCCTCGCCGAGGATCAGGTTCGCCGCCGGCACCCGCACATCCTTGAACCTCAGATGCATATGGCCATGCGGCGCGTCGTCGTCGCCATAGACCTGCATAGGCCGGAGCTTGGTGATCCCCTCGCTCTCCGCCGGCACCAGGATCATCGAATGCCGGCGATGCTGCGGCTCCTCGTCCGAGCCGGTCCTCACCATGACGATATAGATGGCGCAGCGCGGATCGCCGGCCCCGGACGCCCACCATTTCTCGCCGTTAAGCACATAGTCGTCGCCCTGCCGCTCGCAGCGCATCGAAATATTGGTGGCATCGGATGAGGCGACGTCCGGCTCGGTCATCAGATAGGCCGAGCGGATCTTCCCTTCGAGCAGCGGCTCCAGCCATTGCCGCCTGTGCTCTTCCGAGCCGTAGCGCTCCAGCACTTCCATATTGCCGGTATCGGGCGCCGAGCAGTTGAAGGTCTCTGCGCCGAGATGCGCCTTGCCCATCTCCTCCGCCAGATAGGCATATTCGACCGTCGACAGGCCGCAGCCGCGCTTGGAATCGGTCAGCCAGAAGTTCCACAGCCCGCGCTCCCGCGCCGTCTTCTTCAGCCCTTCGAGGATTTCGGTCTGCCTGGCCGTGTAAGTCCAGCGGTCACCGTTTCTGCCGACCTCGGCGAGAAACTCCTCACCGAGCGGCGCGATCTCGTCGCGCACCATCGCGGCCACGCGCTGATGGATCGGCTTCAGCCGCTCGGTCATGCCGAGGTTCATGTCCGCCATCTGTTCCGACCCTTTCGCTTCTTTACCCGTGGCAAGGATGACCGTACTTCGGCTAGCCTTGTCAACGCGAGTCCTCGGTTCCGGCCGGGACGAGGCGCGCGGGAGGAATTTGGATGAGCTATCTCGACAAGCTGTTCTCGGTCGCCGGCAAGACCTCGCTTGTGACCGGTGCAGCAACTGGCATCGGACGCATGGTGGCGACTGGACTGGTGCAGGCCGGCGCCACTGTGATGATCGCCTCGCGCAAGGGCGAGGACTGTGTGCGGGTCGCCGACGAAATCAACGCGCAGTGCGGCTCCGGCCGGGCTGAGGGGTTTGCTGGCGACGTGTCCAGCGAAGCGGGCATCGCCGCCCTAGTTGCCGACGTGAAGGTCCGAACGGACCGGCTGCACATCCTGGTCAACAATGCCGGCATTTCCTGGGGCGCGCCGCTCGCAGAGTTTCCCTACCACGCCTGGACCAAGGTGTTCGGCGTCAACGTCACCGCCGTCTTCCATCTGACGCGCGAGCTTTTGCCGCTGCTCGATGCCGCAGCAAGCGACGATGACCCGGCCCGCGTGATCAATCTGGGCTCGGTGATGGGCACGCAGCCGCTGGCCGACGATGCCTATTCCTACACCGCCTCCAAGGCTGCGGTGCATCACCTGACGCGCACGCTGGCGATCGAATTCGCCGCCCGCCGCATCACCGTCAACGCCTTTGCGCCCGGTCCCTTCCAGAGCCGGATGACGGCCTTTGCCACCGCCACGGAGGAGCAGGCGAAACGTGTCGGCAGCCATGTTCCGCTCGGCCGCATCGGCGTGGCGGATGACATTGCCGGCGCAACGCTCTATTTGTGCAGCCGTGCCGGAAGCTATGTCACCGGCGCCATCCTGCCGATCGACGGCGGCCAGTCGGTGCAGCACGGGATGACATTGTTCAAGGTGTAGGACGCCCGGTTCAAGCAATCGCGATCCGGGCGGGGTGCGGAGGACATCAGCGTGGAACCGATCAGTCTCGATACGCTTCTGGCCAGCGTCGGCAAGGAAGTCGGCGTGTCGCCCTGGCGCACGGTGACGCAGCGCATGATCGATCAGTTCGCCGACGCCACCGACGATCACCAGTTCATCCATTGCGATCCGGAACGCGCCGCGCGCGAGACGCCGTTCGGCGGCACCATCGCGCACGGCTTCCTGTCGCTGTCGCTGCTGTCGGCCATGACCTTCGAGACCATGCCGCCGATCGAAAACACCAAGATGGGCGTCAATCACGGCTTCGACACGCTGCGCTTCCTGGCGCCGGTGAAGACCGGCTCGCGCATCCGCACCCATTTCGTGCTGGCCGACGTCAAGGTGCGGCCTTCGGGATGGGTGCAGACGGCGCACGACGTCACCATCGAGATCGAAGGATCGAAGAAGCCGGCGCTCACCGCGCGCTGGCTGACCCTGACGCTGATCGAGCGCCAGCCCGAGACCGCATGAGCGGCGACGCCAACGCGCTCGACCAAGCAGCGCTTGCGCCTTATCTCGAAGCGCATGTGCCTGGTTTTTCCAAGCTTTGCGCGGCCGAAAAATTCAAGTCCGGACAGTCGAACCCGACCTATCTGCTGACCGCCGCCAGCGGCCGCTACGTGCTGCGCGCCAAGCCGCCGGGGCAGTTGCTGAAATCGGCGCATCAGGTCGACCGCGAATTCCGGGTCATGCAGGCGCTGAGCACGACCTCCGTGCCGGTGCCGCGCATGCTCCATCTTTCAGGCGAGATGACGCCGATCGGCCGCATGTTCTACGTCATGGAGTTCCTCGACGGGCGGATCTTCTGGGATCCGTCGCTGCCGGATACATCCGGCAATGACGAGCGTGCCGCGATCTACGACGCCATGAATGCGACCCTCGCCGCCCTGCACCAAGTCGATGTCGAGGCTGTGGGCTTAGGCGATTTCGGCAAGCCCGGCAGCTATTTCCAGCGCCAGTTCGCGCGCTGGACAAGTCAGTACCGCGCCTCCGAAACCGAAGGCATAGCCGCTATGGATCGGCTGATGACCTGGCTGAAGACGCATATGCCGGCCGATGACGGCCGGGTCTCGCTGGTGCATGGCGACTACCGATTGGACAATATGATTTTCGCCAAGGACGAGCCGAAGGTCATCGCCGTGCTCGACTGGGAACTGTCGACGCTTGGCCATCCTTTTGCCGACCTCGCCTATCAATGCATGCAATGGCGGCTGCCGCATGCGTCGGGCTTTCGCGGCCTAGACGGCATCGACCGCGCCTCGATCGGCCTGCCGTCCGAGGAGGCCTATGTCGCCGCCTATTGCCGCCGGCGCGGCATCGACGGCATCGGCAACTGGACCTTCTTCCTCGCCTTCTCCTTCTTCCGCCTGGCGGCGATCTGCCAGGGTGTCTACCGCCGCGCGCTGGACGGCAATGCCTCCAACCCGGAAAAGGCCAGGACCTATGGCGAGGCGGTGAAGCTGCTCGCCGCGCTGGCGGTGGAACTGATTGACAAGAAAAGTTGAGGGAGCCAAGCCACGGGCCGTTTCGATGGAGCGACGGTGCTGATCACCGGTGCGACAGGCGGTCTCGGCAGCGGCGCGGCCAAAGCCTTCGCCACTGAGGGCTCGCGGCCATGCGCAGGCGCTGGACGGCGGCATTAGCGCGATCTAGTTCGGAAAAAGTGGGTAGCGGCTTTCCTGTTCGGAATTAAGTAGGAACAAAGCGTTAGGGCGTATCTTGGGGAACCAGGCCGCTCCCTTGTCCGTTTCCGTACAGCGTATATAATTTTGTCAGGCAACCAACCATAAAGGCAGGCGGAAATTGCCGCTGAGCGTTCAGAAACGCCGCGAGAAACAGAAAGCCGAGCTTCGTTCCGAACTGGTCGACGCAGCTCACAAGCTTGTGCAGGAAGAGGGCTACGAAGGGCTTACCATTCGCAAGCTTGCCAAGCGGGTCGGCTACGCGCCGATGTCGGTCTATTCCTATTTTGCCGATAAGCAGGACATCCTGTTCGCGCTCGCCGAGGACGCGTTCGAAACGCTTGCCCGCCGCATCGAGGAGCACCCGGCAGACGATCCCGTTGAGGCGCTGCGGGCTGTGATGACCGAGTATGCCGCCTTCGGGCTCGGCAATCCCAATGAATACCGCACCGTCTTCATGACAGAGAAGACCCGGCTGCCGGAAGGCCGGAGCTACGAGGACATGGAACAGGGCAATCCGGCGATGAAGGTGCTGATCAAAAGGGTCGAGGCCTGCGTCGCAGCCGGCAAGCTCAAAGGCGACCCTCGCGCCATAGCCACCATGCTGTGGACCGTTGGCCACGGCACGATCTCGCTGCTGATCACCTTTCCCTTCTATCCGTTCGGCGACCCCCAGGCCTATGTGAAGCGGATGTGCGACTTCATGCTGGCCTCGTTGTCGGCGCAGGACATACGCCCGCTCACCGAAACACCGGTCAACTGCTGACCGGCTTCGCCGGCTTGACACAACGCCGGTCGCTTGATTTGCGACGCCGGTTACTCGGTTCAAGCTAATTTGTCGTACGCGTACAAATTCCCTCTTGAATTCAGCCTCCATTAACCGTATATGTACGTTGTGTCGTACGTGTACGATCGGAGACGGAAAGATGAAAAAGACAATCCTCGCGCTCGCTGCCTTGCTGGCTTTCTCGGGCGCCGCTTTCGCTGGCGGGAGCCAGCCGGCCAAGCACGCCCCTGCGGCCTGCACCCAGGCTCACACCAATCAGGCGCTCGACTGCGCCGCGACCGGCTCGGTGGAAAAGCCCGATGCCGCCAACACTCAGACGACCAACGGCCCGCGGCTCGGTATCGACGTGAACCCTTGGTTCGTGCCGGGCCTCTAATCAGCGCCAAATCGCAAACGAAACCGGCGGCGCTTGGCCGCCCGTTTTCGTTTCGCCTGAAGCCCGATTTGACTGCGGCGGCGCTCTACTTCTTGTGCGACTTCATTCCAGGCAAGGTCTTGGCCCTGCCAGGCTTTGCCGGCCCGCCGGGGATGGTGGTGCTGGTAATCGACACCGGATCGCTGGCCGGGAAGGTGTCCTCGAGGCCTTCCTCGAGCTCTTCTTCCTCGATCTCGCGATCCCGCTCCAGCGAACGGACCGCCTCTGACTTCTTGGGCGACTTCGGCGCAGACTTGGACGGCATCGGCAGTCTCCTCGCAAGCCGCAGAAACGGCCCGGACCGGTGAAGGCTCCCCGAGGCCGGCCCTTCGGACCGGTTGGCGCAGGATCAGTTCGCCGCGTCGCTCGCCGCTTCCGACAGCAAAGTAAATACATAGTCCGAGAAGGAACGCCAGCATTCCACCCGGAACGTGTCTTCAGCGGTACGCAGCAGCACGATCTCGGACTTGCCGAGAATGGTGCGCGATGCTGCCCCGACTGGGAAGGCCTCGAGCGACAGGTCCTGTGGGCAACCGGAACTGACCGTCACCGCGGCCGCCGGCCCGGCAACCGAGATCGCCACATTGCGATGCGAGATGCCGACCGCGGAGTGCAGCGCCGAAACCTTGGCGCAGTCGGCCAGCGGATCGTTGCCGGCATCGTCGATGACCAGCCATTCGTCCGGCCCGAGCCATAAGGCGGTGCGCCCGCCTTTCGCCGCCGAGGTCTTCGGCTTCGACGGCAGCGTCACGCCGAGCGCCTTGGACAGCGCGGCGACGGAAGCTTCGGGCGCGCGCAGCGAGATGCGTTCGGCCGGCGGTAGGATCTCGACCTTGACGCCCGGCGCCGACACCGCGCGCCCGGCAAGTGCCGGACGCCGTTCGGCGGCAGCTGAAGCGTCGGCGGCTTTTGTCTTGGCGGTAGCCTTAGCCATTGAGGCGCTCCCCCTTTTTGTCGACGAACACCATGCCGGTGACCTCCACCTCGATCGTGCCGTTCGGCATCGGCACATAGAGCGTCTGGCCCATGCGATCACGGCCGCCGGCGACCAGCGCCAGCGCGATCGAGCGCCCGCAGTTCTCCGACCAGTAGCTGGAGGTGACGTGGCCGATCATCTTCATCGGGATCGCCTGTTTCGGATCCTCGACGATCTGCGCGCCTTCTTCCAACACGACCTTCGGATCCTTGGCCTTCAGGCCGACCAGTTGCTTGCGGCCCTTGGCGACGAGATCCGCGCGCATCATGCCGCGGATGCCGACGAAGTCGGTCTTCTTCTTGCCGACCGCCCAGTCGAGACCGGCATCGTTCGGCGTCACCGTGCCGTCCGTATCCTGGCCGACGATGATGTAGCCCTTTTCGGCGCGCAGCACGTGCATTGTTTCGGTGCCGTAAGCGGTCGCGCCATGCTTCTGGCCTTCGGCCCACAGCGCTTCCCACACCGCTTCGCCATAGTCGGCCGGCACGTTGACCTCGAAGCCGCGCTCGCCGGTGAAAGACATGCGGAACAGCCGCGTCGGCACGCCGCAGATCTTGCCTTCTCGCACCGACATATGCGGCAGTGCCTCGTCCGACATGTCGATGCCTTCGACCAAAGGCTCGATGATTTTCCGCGCGCTCGGCCCCTGCACGGCGATCACCGCCCATTGCTCGGTAATCGAGGTCAGCCAGACATTGAGATGCGGGAACTCGGTCTGGAGATAATCCTCCATGTGATGCATGACACGCGGCGCGCCGCCGGTGGTCGTCGTCACATGGAAGCGGTCCGGCGCCAGCCTGCCGACGACGCCGTCATCATAGATGAAGCCGTCCTCGCGCAGCATGATGCCGTAGCGGCAGCGGCCGGGCTCCAGCTTCTCCCACGGGTTGGTGTAGAGC
>NZ_RZSN01000010.1:15651-64289 GCF_003997315.1 Mesorhizobium sp. M1A.F.Ca.IN.020.04.1.1 | reverse complement strand
TCGCGAAACAAGCGGATATATTGGAGTATCTCAGTGCGGGCCATATCTGAACTCGCCGAGTTCGTTAGCAGCTACCCAGGAAGTGCACTGCCTGCGGCGACACGGCGTACAATCTCGTTGCTCATATTAGACCTTATCGGTGCCACGGCTGCGGGCCTGCGATCGCCATTAGCTGATGCTGCCAGAAAATCGGCACTGGAAGCCTATGGCGAAGGCCCGATCAGCATTTGGTTGACTGAAAATCCTTCTAGTGTGGTCGGCGCCGCGATGGCCAACAGCGCTGCGGCAAGCGCGCTGGACATCGATGACGGTCATCGCGGCGCAGCAGGCCACGCTGGTGCCGGCGTTATTCCCGCCGCCTTGGCAGTGGCTCAGGCTGTTGATTCGTCTGTGGCCGAGACGATGGTTGCAATTGCGCTCGGATACGAAATCGGTCTGCGAATCGCGAGCTCTCGTCCGGTTGCGGCAATCGATACGTATGCGACTGGACGCTGGGTCGGCTACGGGGCTGCGGCTGCAGCTAGCCGTCTCTTGGGTTTGAGTGCCACGGAAACCGCTCATGCGTTAGGTATTGCCGGATCCGAAGGACCAATCGTCTTCTTAACCGCAAACTCCAAATTCGAGGGCAGCACGATCAAGGAAGGGATTCCCCCTGCCGTGGTTGCAGGTATCACCGCCGCCTATCGCGCACGGGCAGCCGCAACCGGACCTCTTGACCTTCTCGATGACGACGACCGTTTCACCCGCCATGTCCTGACAAGCAATCTTGGGTCGTCGTGGGAAGTTGAAAAATGCTATCTTAAGCCATATGCATGCTGCCGCTACATCCACGCAGCTATCGATGCGATACTTGCGATGCGTCGCGATGGGCAAGATATCCGCAAGCTGCGGATCGAAACTTTCCCACAAGCGATGCGCCTTGCAAACGAGCGCGCCCCCAGCACCTTGGAGGGGGCTCAATACAGCTTCTATTTTAGTTGCGCACTGGCCGCTTTGTACGGGCGGGAAGCCCTACAGCCTGTTCAACCTGAACGTCTCACTGACGTACGCGTCATTGAGTTGGCCGGACGTATTGAGCTTGAAGCGTCCTCCGATTTCGCTTCGGCGTTTCCAGCCGAAACGCCAGCCCGCGTTGTCATGGATCAAGGAAAAGGGCAGGAAGAAATGATTGTACGACACCCCCTTGGAGATGTCCTACGCCCTTTATCGACCGATCAGATCTGGGAGAAATTCAAGGGCCTCAGCAGAGAGAACGTTCACCCGCGGTGGCAGGACGAGATCCTCTCGGCAATAGGCAACCTCGAAACGGCAGGCCTTGGGCCCCTTCTGGATGCCCTCTCTCGACGGGGCAGGCGATATGCCGAAGAAGACGCCGCGCGTGAACTGGCCCGATCTTCCGAAGCGTTCCAGTGATTCGTCGAGACGGACGGGCAAGCACATACCTGGTATCCAAACGGCCAAGGCCGCTATGGTCTCGGAAGATTTTCCTGAGGCGGGTTGGGGGAGTGTCATGTAGCCCTGCTCTCGTCGACGATATGTCGAAGATTGTCGATGCCGTCTGGATGAAGACGAGGACAGCTTCGCTTTATTCGGCGACCAGATTGCCAAGTAGGCGCTCAGGCCATCCTCTTGCGAGAACATCTCGGCTCGAGGAATTGCGTAAAAAGTTTTCGTCTGGCCGACGAGAAGCTCGAGGTTGTGGAGACCTTTCCTAGTCTACACTTGACCGCCCCCCAAAATGCGTCCTGGCGTGATAATTTTCGCTATGGCGGCGCTGTTTGCGGTGGGTTGCGGGACCCACGCCGAAATGGGCCTGAAAGGCCCGTGAGAAATGACTGCGGTTGGAAAAGCCTGTGGCCAGCGCGACTTCGACGAGCGGCAGGTTTGACTGTTGGAGAATCTCGTCGGCCTTCTCCAACCGTAAAGACCGATAGAACTGCATCACGCTCTGTCCTAACTGTTCCGTTGCCAACCGCTCTAATTGCCGCATCCCAATACCACTCAAGTGTACCAGATCGTCCAGCTTCAGCGGGTCCGCAATGTGGCTTGTCATCAATTGCACCATGGCGACCAGAGCGGGATGGCGCAGATCGTACCTGCGTATTGGGTCCAATTGCTGAGGGGCCTCGGCCTGCCGGATGCCGGTATGGATGAACCAATCGCTGACCGCACGGGCCAATTCCACACCGTGATCTGAAGCGATCAGCGCATGGGTCATGTCTAGGGGGGCCATGCCGCCCGCGCAGGTGAAGCGGTCACGATCGATGACGAACAGCCGCCGTTCGATGAGTGCGTCGGGATACATCTCCCGCATTGCATCAATGTGCTGCCAGTGAATTGTGAACCGGCGTGACGACATCACACCCGCTGCCGCCAGGATTGCCGCTCCGCCTGAGATTCCGCCCAAAGGCACACCCGACCGGGCGAGACGGCGCAGCCAAGCGAGGATCCTGTCGTCTCGATAGGTGAGCGGGTTGCCGCCGGCGACGACGAAGAGAATATCGAAATCAGTGCCTGCTTGTGAAACAGGTTCGGTCTCGAACGCGCCCGAGACGGAACTGCGCATCCACCCGCCCTTGGCCGACATGAAGTTCAGATCGTAAACAATCCGCCCGCTAAGCAGGTTGGCGGCGCGCAGCGGCTCGACCGCGGAGGCTGCGGACATCAGGGCATAGCCTTCGATCAGCAGGAAACCGTATCGCCGCGGGCTGCCGAGATTCCCGTCAATCATCCCGTTGAAAATCCTATCATCCACATCGTTCGCCCATGTCCGGCAAAAGCACACATGAGTCAATTTTGAAAACACCTCACTGCCCTTGCCGTGACATAGTCTCGGCGGTCCAAGGAGTACTTGATATGAAGTTTTCCGGATTCCGCATCTTTGCTGAAGCGCTCAAGGGTCACACCGGGTGGCGGCCGCTCTGGCGCAACCCTGAGCCCAAGCCCGCCTATGACTACGTGATCATCGGCGGGGGCGGTCACGGCTTGGCGACAGCGTATTATTTGGCCAAGAGTTTCGGGCGATCCCGTATCGCCGTGCTGGAGAAGGGTTGGCTCGGATCCGGGAATGTCGGGCGAAACACGACGATCATCCGGTCGAACTACCTGCTTGCTGGCAACGAGCCCTTCTATGAGTTCTCGATGAAGCTCTGGGAAGGACTGGAGCAGGAACTCAACTTCAACGCTATGGTTTCCCAGCGCGGCATCATCAACCTGTTTCATACGGATGCACAGCGTGATGCCTTCCGCCGCCGCGGCAACTCCATGATGCTAGCAGGTGCGGGCGCCCGGCTGCTAGGTCGAGAGGAACTGCGCGCCATGGTTCCGTTCCTGAACTACGAGAACGCGCGCTTCCCGATCAAAGGTGGCCTGATGCAGCCGCGTGCCGGCACCGCGCGGCACGACGGCGTGGCCTGGGGCTATGCGCGCGGGGCCGACAGCCACGGCGTGGACCTGATCCAGAATTGCGAGGTGACCGGTTTCCGGCTCGATCGCGGCAAGGTGCGTGGCGTGGAGACATCGCGCGGCTATATCGACGCCGACAAGGTCGGGGTGGCGGTGGCGGGGTCCTCGGGCCGCGTTATGGCAATGGCTGGAATGCGGCTTCCGATCGAAAGCCATGTCTTGCAGGCCTTCGTCACGGAGGGGCTCAAACCCACCATTCCCGGTGTGATCACGTTCGGGGCAGGCCATTTCTACATCAGCCAGTCCGACAAGGGCGGACTTGTCTTCGGCGGCGATATCGACGGCTACAATTCCTTTGCCCAACGCGGAAACCTGCCGGTGGTAGAGGACGTCGCCGAAGGCGGTATGGCGCTGATGCCGATGATCGGGCGGGCGAGGCTGCTGCGCATGTGGGGGGGGGTGGTGGACATGTCGATGGACGGTTCGCCGATCATCGACCGCACGCAAATTGATGGCCTCTATTTCAACGGCGGCTGGTGCTATGGCGGCTTCAAAGCGACGCCTGCCAGCGGCTATGCCTTCGCCCATCTTCTTGCCACCGGCGCACCCCACGAGACCGCGCGCGCCTACCGCATCGACCGTTTCGCACGCGGCCATGTGGTTGACGAGCGCGGCGCCGGTGCCCAGCCCAATCTCCACTGAGGCGGTCCAATGCTGATCCCACATCCACTTCTGGGCCCGCGCGATGCGCAGGAATTCACCTATCTGGGCGACGCGCGGCTCATCGACCGTCCAGACCCCTCCGCGCCCGATGCCGAGGCCGCTTTTTGCGATTACGTCTTCCTGCGCGACAACCCGGCGGGCGTGCACCGCGAACTGTGGTTCCACGAGCAGGGCGACCGGTCATGGCTGGTGGTCACGCGCGACACGGTCACCCATGAAGTCCTCGGTGCGGAGCTGGCCCGCAATGTCGCCCTTTCGCGGACGAGGTGCGGCAAATGACACGGCTAACCGGAGGGCTGATCGACCGCTCGCAGACCTTGAACTTCAGTTTCGACGGCAAGCGCTACCAGGGCCATCCCGGCGACACGCTCGCCTCGGCGCTGCTGGCCAATGGCGTTCGTCTGATGGGCCGCAGCTTCAAGTATCACCGCCCGCGCGGGGTTCTCTCGGCCGGTTCGGAAGAACCGAACGCTCTCGTCGAACTGCGAACGGGGGCACGGCAGGAGCCGAACACGCGAGCCGCGGTGGTGGAGCTGTTCGAAGGGCTGGAGGCGCGAAGCCAGAACCGCTGGCCTTCGCTCGGATTCGACGCACTGGCGATAAATGACTTGTTGTCGCCCTTCTTGACGGCCGGCTTCTACTACAAGACTTTCATGTGGCCGAAGGGCTTCTGGGAAAAGCTTTACGAGCCGGCGATCCGCAGGGCGGCAGGCCTCGGGCGCCTTTCAATGCAGGCCGACCCGGATACATACGACAAGGGTTTCCTGCATTGCGACTTTTTGGTCATCGGCGGGGGGGCGGCCGGGCTTGCTGCGGCGCTGACGGCGGCACGCGCGGGCGCACGTGTGATTTTGGCCGACGAGGATTTCCGCCTGGGCGGGCGGCTTCTGTCCGAGACGGGAACGCTGGACGGAGGGCAAGCCACCGACTGGGTCTCAGCGTTGGAGGCTGAATTCGAGAGCCTGCCGAATATTCGCGTGATGCGTCGCACCACGGTTTTCGGGGTCTATGACCACGGCATCTATGGCGCGGTGGAAAGCGTGTCCGATCATCTCCCAGAGGCGAGCGGGCGTGTGCGCCAGACACTCTGGCGTATCACGGCGAAGCGCGCGGTACTGGCGGCGGGCGCGACAGAGCGGCCCATCGCCTTTGCCGACAATGACCGTCCCGGGATCATGTTGGCCGGCGCGATGCGAACTTACGCCAATCGCTGGGCGGCATGCCCGTCCGAGACGGTCGCCGTCTTCACCAATAACGATGACGGTCATCGCACCGCGCGCGATCTGGCCGCCAAGGATGTCCAGATCGCCGCCGTCATCGACGCGCGCCCCGAGGCGAAGGCTCGCGGTGACTACCGACTGATCGCGGGGGGCATGGTGACTGGCTCACGCGGCCGGCTTGGCCTGAAGTCGATCGAGGTTCAGGCAAACGGCAGGTCCGAATGGATTGAGTGCGGCGCGCTCGGGGTCTCTGGCGGCTGGAACCCGAATGTGCATCTCTTTTCGCATCATCGCGGTCGGCCTATTTGGAATGAATCGCTGCAGGCGTTCCTGCCTGGGGAGGATGGTCCTCCAGGATTAATTCCGGCAGGTGCGGCGGCGGCCAATTTTTCCACCGCCGACGCCTTGCGTTCCGGCGCGCAAGCCGCAAAGCGTGCGATGGACGAACTTGGAATCGCCGCATCGTCGCCCGATTTGCCGCGCGCGGAGGAGGCAGACTACAAGGTTGCGCCCGTGTTCAATGTACCCGGCAAGAAGCGCGCCTGGGTCGATTTCCAGAATGACGTGACGGTGAAGGACATCAAGCTCGCCCATGCCGAGAACATGCGGCCGGTAGAGCATCTGAAACGCTACACGACTCTGGGCATGGCGACGGACCAAGGCAAAACCGCAAATGTGACCGGTCTTGCCGTGATGGCGGAGCTGACCGGGAGAACGATCCCGGAAACTGGAACAACGATTTTCCGCCCGCCTTACATTCCAGTGACGCTCTCGGTCCTGGGCGGCGGCGATATAGGGCGGCATTATAGACCACGCCGCCTCACACCCACCAATCACTGGGCCGAGGGGCAGGGCGCCGTGTTCGTCGAGGTCGGCCAGTGGATGCGCGCGCAATATTTCCCGCGAGCGGGCGAAACGCATTGGCGCCAGAGCGTGGACCGCGAGGCCGGGGCCGTGCGCAGCGCGGTGGGCCTGTGTGACGTGACCACGCTCGGCAAGATTGATGTCCAGGGCGCGGACGCGGGCGAGTTTCTCAACCGCCTTTACTGCAACATCATGGCCACGCTGAAAGTCGGCCGTGTCCGCTACGGGCTTATGCTGCGCGAAGACGGATTTGCCTATGACGACGGCACCTGCGCGCGGCTGGCCGAGGATCATTATGTGGTCACCACGACGACTGCCAACGCCGGTCTGGTCTATCGCAACATGGAATTCGCGCGGCAATGTCTGTGGTCGGACCTCGACGTCCAGCTCATCTCCACGACCGATGCGTGGGCACAGATCGCGGTCGCCGGGCCGAAGTCGCGCGCTCTGCTCGCCCGCATCGTTGACGGGTTCGACCTGTCGAACGAGGCCTTCCCCTTCATGGCCTGCGCGGAACTCACCGTCTGCGACGGCCTTCGCGCGCGGCTCTTCCGGATCTCCTTCTCGGGCGAACTCGCCTATGAAGTTGCGGTTCCCGCACGCTTCGGCCACGCATTGATAGAGCGGCTGATGGAACTGGGAGCCGATCTTGGAGCGACGCCCTATGGCACCGAGGCTCTGGGCGTGCTGCGGATCGAGAAGGGCCACGCCGCCGGCCCCGAATTGAGCGGACAGACGACGGCCGCCATGGTCGGACTTGGCAGTATGGTGTCGCAGAAGAAGGATTCCGTCGGCGCTGTGATGTCGCGGCGCGGGGGCCTTGCGGGCGACAGGCGACGCCTGGTGGGGCTGCGGCCCGTCGATCCGGCCGGGAAGGTGGTCAGCGGCTCGCATCTTTTTGCGGAAGGCGCACCGCGGAAATGCGATACCGATCAGGGCTGGGTCACCTCGGCCTGCTACAGCCCGCATGTCCGCTCGATGATCGGGCTCGGATTCCTAGAAAAGGGCGATGAACGGCTGGGCGAGGTAATCGTGGCTGCGAACCCGCTCGAAGGTGAAAGCGCGCGCCTGCTGGTCGTGCCTGCCTGTTTCGTCGACCCCGAGGGAGAACGTCTTCGTGAGTGAGCTGATACCCATCACGGCGCTCGGTGCCGCACTACCACGCCTCGCTTCGTTCGGGGCGTTGGAGATTCGGGAGAACGTTGGTCTGGCGCTTGCCTCTCTGGCGCTGCGCCGCGGGACCATTGGGCCTAGGCCCTTCGGGCTCACTCTGCCAGGACCAGGCCGCTGGATTGCGGGGCAGGGGGTTGCCGCGCTGTGGACCGGGCCGGATCAGTGGATGATCGAGTATGAAGGCCGCGCCGATCTGGGTTTTGCCGCCGAGCTCAAGCAATTCGCCGCCGGCTGCTCGGTGACCGAGCAGACCGATGGCTGGGTCGCTTTCGAGATTGTATTGCGGGCCGGGTCAAGGCCTCTCGAGGCATTGCTTTCGAAGCTTGTCAACATCGATCTCGCGGACTTTGGCCCAGGTCGCGCGAGGCGTACCGGCATTGAGCATATGAGCTGTTTCGTCATCCGCCGCAGCGAAGCTCATGTCGCCGTTCTGGGGGCGCGGTCATCCGCCGCATCGCTCTGGCACGCGCTGGAAACAGCGGCGAAGCGGCTGGAACGAAAATAACATGACCGGCCACGTCGTCATCGAACAGGACACAGTTTGCGTCACCTCGCGCCCAGGGCCCGCACCCCCACGACGCGTTTAGGGCGTCTACTTCATATCGTGCGAGCGCCTTGATATCCTAGCCTCCGCGAGATACTCGCGGCCGCATTCATGACAACAGGCGCCAGCTGAAGTTCACTTTGCTGAGTGAAATGAAAAACCGGCATCGTAACGGCAATTGCCGCCACAACTCTCCCTCTCCGGTCGTGGATGACGGCTGCGATGGCGGCGGTCTCAGGAATGAACTCGCCGACGTTCAGCGCGTATCCTCGTTCGCGCACGCAATGCAGCTCGCGTTCAAGAGCACTCCTCTCGGTGATCGTGCGGTCCGTATGACGTTCTAGGCCGAGAGCCAGAACTTCTTCCAGGGTTGACGCAGGCATCTGCGACAGCATGACTTTTCCAGTAGCTGTGCAATGCGCCGGGTTGCGGCGCCCTGGTGCAGCGACATGCTTGATCGACCCGGGACCAAGTACGTGCTCGATGTTGATAGCCTCCGTCTTGTTCCAAAGACTGAGTGAGGCCGTTTCCCTCGTGCTTTCGGCAAGTTCCTCCAGATGGGGTCGCGCCACACGGACCACGTCAAGTTCAGCAAGAAGCCTGCTCGCCAGCGCGATCAGCTCAACCCCGAGCACAAACCGTCCCGTTTCTTCGTCACGTTCGACGAATCCGTTGTGCTCAAGCGTCGACAGTGTCCTCGAAACCGCGCTCGCATGCTGTTCTAGCCGCCGCGCGATCTCATTCACTCCGATCGGCCTTTCACTCGCGCCGACGATCCTCAGCAGATTCAACGCGCGTTGAACTGTTGTAACCTCCCCAGGGGCTCGGTCACGGGCGTTCGGGGGATAATTAACAGGATCCATCGATGACTCCTCAGCTCCACTTGACAACTGTTTACACCCCTGTCACATTCCAAATGAAATTGCAACAGCGTTGCATTATTTGCAACACACGAGGTCTCTATCCCTTAGTGGCATAAGCCCGTGCTTCTCACGGCCGCACCTCCTCCTTCAACAAGACCTCCACGTTCTCGATTGGGGACTGACAATGGCGATTTCACCAGCCGACCTGCGTTTCCCTCGTTCTGGAGACACGTGTGCTTTCGATCCGGTCGCTATTTGTCATGGATACCGGCTTCGGCGTTGGCAATCCGGGCAGGTTGAGAACACAACCGCGCCAGCCCTCAATAGAGCAGTTGGCGAGTAAGGATCTGCCGAATGAGATTGAGCGAATATGCGGACCACGATGCCACCGGTTTGGCCTATCTCGTGAAGGCGGGCGAAGTGACGGGTTTGGAGCTGACCCAGTTGGCGCGGGCGGCGCATGATGAGGTCAACCCACGCATCAACGCCGTCATAGAATTCTACGACGATGCCGAGACAGTTGTTGTCGCGGACGAAGGCATCTTCGGCGGAGTACCTTTCCTCCGCAAGGATATCGGCGCTACCGAATCTGGGCGCCTTCAAGAACAGGGCAGCCGTCTCTTCAAAGGATATCGGCCCCGAACCGACAGTCACTATTTTCGCCGCGCGCGACACGCAGGGCTCCGTACAATCGGGAGAACAACATGCCCGGAGTTGGGTACCTCAGGTATGAGTGAATCCATTCTCAATGGCGTTACCGCCAATCCATGGAATTTGGAACGATCTGCAGGGGGCTCGTCATCGGGCGCCGCCGCGGCGGTCGCGTCGGGCATTACACCTATTGCACATGCCAGCGATGGGGGCGGGTCAATTCGCATTCCTGCATCCTGGTGTGGTCTTGTCGGGCTCAATCCCTCCCGCGGACGTGTTTCAGGTGGGCCGAACAACCAAGACGCATCGTTTGGTCGCACTCGCGAATTTGTTCTCTGTCGAACGGTGCGCGACATGGCCGCCGCATTAGACGTCCTTTCGGGCCCTCATCCTGGAGATCCATTTATCATTGTCCAGCCTGGCCGCCCGTATGTGGAAGAGCTATCTCGACCTACTGGTAGTCTCCGGGTCGGAGCCGCGCAGACCAAATGGGGCGGGACCGACGTTGAACCACAAATCCTTCAGGCAGTGGATACAATTGCCTCGCTTCTGGAGGATATGGGCCATCTGGTCACCGAGATCGACCCACCGTATGACCCCGGGGAGAGGACGAGGATATCGCTCGGCGCCTGCGCTCTCAATGCAAGGTCACTTGAAGAAGCAGCGCGCGGCATAGGTCGAAAGGTCGACGAGAACACCTTGGAACCTGTCAATCTCAAGCTTTATGAGTACGGCCGATGCTTTCCACCCGCCTCCATGGGAGACTTACTCGAGGACATCCGGAGATTCCGATATCGGGTCGGCGAAGCGATCGATGAATTCGATATTTTGCTGACGCCTACGATGCCAATTGTTGCCCCGCCTCATGGAGGCATTTACTGCACGACCAACCCGACGGTTTCCGCCGCGGAATTCCTGGACGCGGATGCTGCGACCGGAATCTATGGGTACATGAGTGTCTTCAATATTAGCGGGCATCCATCGGTGTCGTTGCCGTTGGTCCAAAGCGCTGATGGCTTGCCAATCGGGCTCCAAATCGTCGGCCGTTTCGGTGATGAGGCAACGTTGGTGCGTATCTCGCGCGATCTCGAAGAGGCATGCCCATGGCGACGCCGACATCCAAGCCTGCGAGCGGGGCGCAACTGACAAGCGTCTCTGGATATCTCGCTACCGATGAAGAGGTCGCCCGTCCGCCGAGTGGAGGAGCTTTCGACTGACTAGGCAAAATTGTTGGTTCTTTCAGGGTGCCAACAGTTGCACATAGGAACAATGGGATCGCTCGATGAGCTGAATCGGCCGCTGGGTGCTCGCACAAAGATGAAGCCGCGAAGCCAGTCCACATCCGCGCGAACTCGACTGCAATAGGGGCGTAGTTCTCCAATAGTCTCTTACAATTCGCTAATATAATAAGTTCTTGAATCATCTAGATTCTAGATGATGCCATATACAAACTATAATTGACCAAGGACGCTCGTCAGTTGATTGTCAGCGACAGTCGCCGCTGGCCATCAATCGGCTCCGCCAAAATAAAAAATAGAAGTGCCGGGTCACAGCCGAAAATAGGGAGGAATGCCGATGATTTCCGTCGCCGTTCTGAATACACGCGTGCTCCTGCTTGGGACCCAACGGACAGAGCGATTAGGCACTCAGGTGGAGGCCGCTCGGTGAACCAAGGAGGGGTGGCTTTGGCGGAGCCAATATCGCGCAGAACAAATGAGGCGCCTGTCTTGCAGGTGTCGGACCTGCGGATTGTTTTCAGGACCCGCGACACCGCGATCCATGCGGTTAACGGCATCAGCTTCGAACTTCGGCCCGGCGAACTGCTTGGCGTCGTAGGTGAAAGCGGCTCTGGCAAGAGCGTCACGATGATGTCGCTCATGAAGCTTCTGCCGTCGCCGCCTGCCGAAATCGTATCTGGGCGGGCGTGTCTCGGGGACCGGGATCTTTTGTCGCTCCCCCCCAGCGAAATGCGAAAGGTTCGCGGTGGCGAGGTTGGGTTCATCTTCCAGGACCCGATGACCTCGCTCAACCCGGTCTTTACAGTCGGCTACCAGTTGATGGAGCCGTTGCGCAAGCATTTCGGGCTCGGCCGGAGAGAGGCGCGAATGCGTGCCATCGAGCTTCTCTCTCGCGTAGGCATTCCCTCGCCGCAGGACAGGATAAGCGACTATCCGCACCAGTTCTCAGGCGGGATGCGCCAACGGGTGATGATCGCCATTGCTCTTGCCTGTAACCCGAAAGTGCTTATCGCGGATGAGCCAACGACCGCCCTCGACGTGACGATTCAGGCCCAGATCCTGGATCTCGTCCAGAAGTTGCGCCAGGAAATCGGCATGAGCATTATCTGGATCACTCATGATCTCGGCGTGGTAGCGGGGATCGCGGATCGAGTGATGGTGATGTATGGCGGACTTGTTGTCGAGTCTGCCGCTGTCGACGATCTCTACGCAAATCCCAGTCATCCGTACACGCGCGCGCTTCTGGAAACGTTGCCGCGGGCCGATATGTCGGGTCAGGAACGACTGAAGAGCGTTGGCGGCCAGCCGCCCCACCTCACCGTCTTTCCGACAAGCTGCCCGTTCGCGCCACGATGCCCCTACGCCTTCGACCGGTGTCGCAGCGAAAGTCCGCCGCTGATGTCTGTAAGCCAAGGTCACGATGCGGCGTGCTGGTGGGACGTAACCGAGGGGAGGGCGCGTGATGATTTCTGAGCCCAGCACACTCAAGAGAGATAAAAGGGTCAGCGACGATGACGTGCTGCTCCGTATTAGTAACCTGAGCTTGCATTTCCCGACCTATCGGGGAGTCTTCGGCCGGCAGGATGGCGGCATCCGAGCGGTGGACGGAGTGAATTTGGACGTCAGGCGCGGTCGGACGTTAGGCTTGGTCGGCGAGAGCGGCTGCGGCAAGACGACTACGGGGCGTGTTATCCTGCGCCTTTACGACCCGACCGGCGGTCGAATCGTATTTGATGGCGAAGACATCACGCACATCGGGGGCAACAAGCTGCGCCGCATGCGCGCGCGCATGCAAATGATCTTTCAGGATCCGCAGGCCTGCCTCAATCCTCGCATGACCGTGGGTTCGATCATCGCCGAACCGCTCAATGAGCACGGTGTGCTGAGAGGCACGGAAAAGGAGAGGCGAATCTGCGAGTTGCTCGATTCAGTAGGCCTCAATCCAAAATTCGCTAACCGATACCCGCACGAATTTTCAGGCGGCCAACGCCAACGTATTGGCATCGCCCGGGCGCTCGCCCTGAGTCCAGAATTCATTGTCTGCGATGAACCGATCTCCGCCTTGGATGTCTCGATTCAAGCTCAGGTGGTCAATCTCCTCAAAGACCTCCAGGAGCGGCTCTCGCTGACATACCTCTTTATCAGCCACGATCTTTCGATGGTCCGTCACCTCTGTGACGATGTCGCGGTGATGTACCTGGGCAAAGTAATGGAGCTCGCCCCGCGGGATCTCATCTACAAAAATCCAATGCATCCTTACACAAAGGCTTTGCTCTCTGCAGTCCCTGTGCCCGATCCGAGACTCGAGCGAGCGCGCCAGCGCATCGTCTTGAAGGGCGATGTACCGAGCCCGGCTGATCCTCCTTCGGGATGTCGCTTTCGCACCCGCTGCCCGGTCGCGTTCGACAGGTGTGCGGTAGAGCAACCGGCTTGGCGAAAGCTGGCTGGAGATCGCTGGGTCGCTTGCCACAGGGCCGAGTGAAGCGAGGGAGGCAAGGTCCCTCGCACGAAGTTCGCGCCAGCGAGTACGCGACCTATGAGCACGGATCTGGCGTAAGGCAACGGGCTCGACTAGCCGAGCCTGATTAGAAAAAGAGGAGAACACAGAATGTTTAGATTGAAATCGCTTCTAACCGGGGGGGTCATTGCTACCTTACTGGTAACGTCTGCGTTTGCCAAACGCGGCGCAGACGGCATCGTCAAGATCCTGAATTGGCAGGCGCCGTCGATGATGAATCCTTACCTCGCGGGAGGGGACAAAGAGGTCATTGCAGCATCGTTGGTGCTCGAGCCACTAGCCGGTTACGACGACAATGGTGTGCTTTTCCCGCGGCTGGCCGCGGAGATCCCGACCGTCGAGAACGGCGGCGTCGCCGAGGACCTCAAGTCGATCACCTGGAAGCTGAAATCGGGCCTCAAATGGTCCGACGGTTCGCCGGTCACCTCGAAGGATGTGGTTTTCACCGCCAACTACTGCATGGACCCGAAGGTTGGCTGCGCAGCACTTGCTGGGTTCCAGGGTGTCGACAAGGTCGAGGCGCTGGATGATCTGACCGTGAAAGTGACGTTTAAGGAGCCGACTGGCGTCCCCTATACTCTCTTTGTCAGCCAGTGGTCTCCGATCATCCAGGCCAACCAGTTCGCCGACTGCCTTAGCGCAAAGGCTCCGACCTGCACCGAAGCCAATTTCTATCCGATCGGCACCGGGCCGTTTGTCGTCACCAGTTTCAAGCCAAATGACGCGATTCAGCTAAAGGCCAACCCGAACTACCGCGACGCGAACAAGCCCGCTTTCGCCGAGGTCAACGTCAAAGGCGGCGGCGATGCGCTCGGGGCGGCCCGTGCCGTGCTGCAGACGGGCGAATATGACTACGCCCTGAACTTGCAGCTCGCTCCGGACGTGCTGAGCGAGATGGAGAAAGGGGACAAGGGCAAGGCTGGCTTTACCTTTGGGACGACAGTTGAGTTCCTCTTCATGAACCTGACCGATCCCTCGCCCAGCCTCCCGCCGGAGGAGCGTTCGACGGCGAAACATCCACACCCGATTCTCAGCGACGTTCGCGTGCGCAAGGCTCTGTCGATGGCTCTAGATCGCGCGAGGTTGAGCGACATCGGCTACGGCTCCATGGGCAAGCCCACCTGCGACTTCGTTCCGGCGCCGCCGATCTTCGCCGCCGGCAGTACGAGCTGCCTGCAGCAGGACATCCCGGGTGCCAAGAGGCTTCTTGACGAGGCGGGCTGGAGGCAGGGTCCTGATGGAATCCGGGGGAAGGACGGCGAAAAGCTAAAGCTCACTTTGGTGACCACGACCAACCCGGTGCGCAACCAGTTCCAGGCGATCATCAAGCAGTGGTGGCACGATATAGGCGTTGAGGTAGAATTGAGGAGCATCGACGCTTCGGTCTTTTTCGGAAGCGATCCGAGCAATCCGGAAACGTACAGTAACTTTTATGCCGACGCCCAGATGTGGGCCAACTACTTTAGCGGTTCCGATCCCGGCGCATATGCCGAGAGCTACACCTGTGGCCAGTCGCATGGAAGCAACACCCCGCGCTACTGCGACACGAACTACGACGCGCTGGTGACAGAGCTCGGAAAGACCGCTGATATCGAGAAGCGCGGCGAGATAGTCAAAAAGCTCAATACCATTTTAATGGACAGTTACGCGATCATGCCGCTGGTCTGGCGCGCTGGCGTCTCGGGGATCTCCAACACGCTGGGCGGCACTGCCAGTAACGCCTGGGATTCCGAGTTGTGGAACGCTCAGGACTGGTATCGCAACAAGTGAAATTGGCTGCGCGTTCTTGCAAGAGCGCCCGCCTTTCCATGTCCCACGCCGGCCGCGGTCACTATTGCCCCGGCCGGCAGCAATATAGGTACGGCGCATGCTCAACTATGCCATCCGACGACTGCTTATCTCGGTCCCGACCTTGTGTTTGATCAGCCTCGTGATCTTCTCACTGCTCAAAATGGCGCCTGGCGATCCGCTATCGCAGTTGCCCCCTTCTCTTCCGCCCGAAGTACGCGCGAACATGCGCGCCGCTCTTGGCATCGACGAGCCGCTGTTCGTGCAGTATCTCCTTTGGCTGAAGCAGTTCTTCGTGATCGAGCCGCTGCATGGCTTCGACGTTCTTTTCGGGACGCATTTTACGGACGGTATGCAGCGCATCATCTCCTGGCAATCACGCGGTCCGGTCTTCAGAATCATCGCCGAGCGGCTTCCGCAGACGCTGTTAGTCGTCGGCCTCGCCTATATCGTAGGCCTGCTAATTGCCCTCCCGATCGGTATTGTCTCGGCCTACAAGCAATATTCTGTGTTCGATCAGATCGGCACGTTCCTTTCAATGCTCGGCCTTGCCGTGCCGTCTTTCTTCTCGGGCGTTCTGGCGATCTTGATCTTCGCTGTGTATCTCGATTGGCTTCCCACTATCTATAACACCAATCTCATCGTCAACAGCTGGAGCAGCTTCATCGAGCAGCTTCGGCAGATGGCCATGCCAGTGATGGTGCTGGCGGTTCAGACTACAGCCTCCATCAGCCGCTATCTACGCTCGTCAATGCTCGACAATCTCAACCAGGACTACGTCCGCACGGCTCGGGCCAAGGGCATGGGCGAGAATGTCGTCGTGTTGATCCATGTGTTGCGCAATTCGATGATCCCGGTGGTCACTGTTATCGCGCTCGGGCTGCCAAGCATCTTCGCCGGCGCCATCGTCACCGAGCAGATCTTCAAGGTTAATGGAATCGGTGAACTCCTGATAACTGCCATCTACGCCAACGACGTGCCGATGGTGCAGACACTGGCCTTCATCTTCGCAGTGCTGATCGTCGTCTTCAACCTGATCGCCGATCTGTTCTACGGCTTGCTCGATCCCAGGATTCGCTATGATTGATCTGCTTAGCTACAACAAGCCGAAAGAAGTTGCCGAGGCGTTTGTTTCTCGATCGCCAACTACCGATCCCGTCGCCAGCGTTGAGTCCTTGTTGCTCGGAGCGCCGTCGCGCAATCAGTGGTGGGACGTCTGGGACCAGTTCAAGACCCACAAGGGCGCGCTCGCCGGGGCGGCCGTCTTCTTCCTGATTGTCGTTGGTGTCGTCTTCGGCCCCTTCGTTTGGCGCGTAAGCCCCACCTATATCGACTTCATGACTATGAACGCGGGACCAAGCTGGGCCCATCCGTTGGGCACCGACCAGCTTGGTCGCGATCTACTTGCGCGGATGATGACGGGCGGTCGCATATCGATCGCCGTCGGCCTGGCGGCAATGGTCATCTCTATTTTTCTTGGCACGCTTGTCGGTGTCCTTACCGGTTACTTCAAATCCCTTGATGGGCCATTGATGCGGCTCACCGAACTCTTTCTTTCATTGCCGGTTCTCCCACTGCTATTGATCGCAGTAATGCTGTTCCGTGATGCAGTGGCAAACGTTTTCGGACGCGATCTGGGGAGTTTCATCCTCATCGTGTCGATCATCGGCGTGATGAGCTGGATGGGCACGGCACGCATCGTGCGCGGCGAAGTGTTGGCCGTCAAGCAGCGCGAATTCGTAATGGCTTCGCGCAGCATCGGCACCCCGCCGCACCGGATCATTTTTCGGCATGTGCTGCCCAACGTCATGTCGCCGATCATTGTCTCGGCCACTCTCGGCATCGCCGACGCGATTATCACGGAAAGCGTGCTGTCGTTTCTTGGCTTGGGCTTTCCACCAGATTTCCCAACATGGGGGCGGCTGCTCTTTGACGGGATTGGTTACATGCAGATCTATCCGCAACTGGTGCTGTGGCCGGGTATTGCGATTTCGCTAACCGTCCTCAGCGTCGCCTATATCGGCGACGGTCTCAGAGATGCGCTCGATCCACGACTGCGGCGATGATTCAGGTTTTGACCAGAAATCATACCACCGGAACAGCTGAGGCAGTAAGAGACCTATGCCCACCATCAGAAGCAGAACTTGCGATGGCAACACGGATCCTATGACTGATCCTAAAAGCCTCCAGGCCCTCAAATGGCGCTGCATCGGACCAGCCAGAGGGGGCCGCGTTGTGGCGGTTGCGGGCGACCCCAACGAGCCGTTGGTCTTCTACTTCGGCGCATGCGCGGGTGGGGTGTGGAAGACGATTGACGGCGGCATTTATTGGCGCTGCGTGTCCGACGGCTTCTTCACGAGCGCGAGCGTCGGCGCACTTGCGGTTGCTGGCTCCGACTCCAACGTCATATATGCAGGTATGGGTGAGACGACGATCCGGGTCGACGTTTCGTACGGCGACGGCGTCTACAGGTCGACCGATGCCGGTAGCAGTTGGACTCATTTAGGGCTGAACGAGACACGCCACATCGGCAAGATCTGTATTCATCCCAACGATCCCGACGTCGTGTATGTCGCGGCGCTGGGCGACGCATTTGGGGCCAACGAGGAACGGGGCGTGTTCCGCTCCAAGGACGGCGGCAAGACCTGGCAGAAAGTCCTCTACCGGAATGCCGACGTCGGCGCAGTCGACGTCTCGATGGATCCCAACAATCCACGCATCCTCTTCGCTACGATGTGGCAGACACGGCGGAGCTTCTGGAACCTCAGTAGCGGTGGGCCGGGGAGCGGCCTCTTCCGGACGTTTGACGGCGGCGACACTTGGGAAGAACTATCCGGGCGGAACGGCCTGCCTGACGGCGTGCTCGGTAAGATTGGTGCCTCTGTTTCGAAGGTGCAGCGCGGGCGCGTCTACGCTCTCATCGAGGCGGAGGGAGACAAGATCGGGCTCTATCGCACCGACAATTACGGCGGCCGCTGGATCCAGGTGTCTCAGAACCGCGATCTAATCCACCGTCCTTGGTACTATACGCATGTCTTCGCCGACACTGGACACGCGGATACGGTCTACGTAGCCAATCAACGGATGTGGAAATCGACCGATGGCGGGGCCAGCTTTACCCAAGTGTCCACACCCCACGGCGATAACCATGATCTCTGGATTGACCCGGCCGATCCCACGCGGATGATCGAAGGCAACGATGGTGGTGCGTGTATCACCTTCAACGGCGGCAAGTCTTGGTCGTCGATCTACAATCAGAACACAGCCCAGTTTTATCGCATCGACGTCGACAGCCAGCACCCCTATCGGATCTACGCCACCCAGCAGGACAACACCTCAATTTCTGTTCCGAGCGCCTCGGAATGGGGGGTCATTACCCTGAACGACTGCACCTATCCGGGCACCGGCGAGAGTGGCTTCATCGTCGTTGATCCCGGTGATCCAGACGTAGTGTATTGCGGCGCTATAGGCTACAGCCCGGGCGGCGCAGGAGCTCTGCAACGCTACGACCACCGCACCCGGCAGGTTCGCCTCGTCAACGTCTGGCCGGAAGAGTCGACTGGTATGGCGCCGAAGAACATGCGCTACCGCTTCGCCTGGACCTTCCCGCTTGCCTTCTCGCCGCATGATCGGAATACGCTCTATGCCGGGGGTAACCACATCTTCCGCAGTCGCGACGAAGGATCGAGCTGGACCACGATCTCTCCTGATCTCAGCCTCAACGATCCGGTTCGGCAGGACTATTCGGGCGGCTTGACCCACGAAAACTTCGGCTCTGAAGTGCATGCGACGTGTGCCTCAGTCGTCGAGTCCTGGCACCGCAAGGGCGAGATTTGGGTCTCCACCGATGACGGACTCGTCCATGTGACGCGTAACGACGGGGGCCAGTGGATCAACGTCACGCCCGAAGCCATGCCCGAGCTCGCCTATGTTGGCTGCGTCGAGATCTCATCACACGACGCGGATACCGTTTATGTAGCGGTCACGCGCTACAAACTTGCCGACTATCAGCCCTATCTGTTCCGTACCAGGGACGGCGGCAGGAGTTGGCAGTCGATCGTGGGAGACTTCCCAATAGGCGAGATTACGCGGGTGGTGCGCGCGGATCCGGTGCGGCCAGGCCTGCTGTTCGTCGGCACCGAGACCGGGGTCTTCTTCAGTCTCGATGACGGAGCACACTGGGCGCGCGTGGCTGGCGGCCTGCCCGTGGTCCCGGTCTACGACCTCAAGATCAAAGGAAGCGACCTCGTCGCTGGAACCCACGGGCGCTCGCTCTGGATCCTCGACGATGTGGCGCCATTGCGCGAGTTGGCCGTCGATCAGAAGCACATGAAGCTGGTGAGCCCGCGCCCGACGATCCGAACCAAGCTCAGCTACTGGGCCGGGACGCGCACCGCCAAGGCAGGGATCAGCTACACCGAAGGCATCGCAGCCGGCAGAGAGGGTGTGGAGCTGGAGGACGGATGGCTTGATAGTCTTTATCTCGACTGCGGCGAGAATCCTCCTAATGGGGCGATCGTCTATTACTGGCTGCCCAAGGATGCTGAGGAGCTTGTCAAGCTCACCTTCCAGGACGCCGCGGGCAAGACCATCGTCGCTTTCTCGAGCGATGACCAGGACGCCCCCTTCCATAAGAAGCCGGGCACGAAAGTCGGGCTCAACCGTTTCGTTTGGGATCTCAAGCATCCGGGACCGGCGAAGCTCGATCAGTCGCTGGTGACCAGGAAGTACGAGCCTCTTGCACCGGGCGGCGACCCGAGCGGCCCGACGGTGGTCCCAGGCAGCTATAAAGTTGAGCTCCAGGCCGGCGGCAAAGTCCAGACAGTCGATTTCACTGTTGTCAAGGATCCCCGGATAGCCACGACCGAAAAGGAATTCGCGGAGCAGTTTGCGCTTTTAGAAAAGCTGTTTGATATGCTCTCTGCGCTCAATCAGGCGGTCAATCGCATCCGCCTCCTGAAGCGGCAGCTCGCGGACGCGCAGAAGCGGCTTGGAGAGAATGACGAAACGCTTAGCGAGAGGGCGCAAGCACTGGTCGGGCAACTCGAGGTGATCGAGGGAACGCTTGTCGACATCAAGCGGGAGACGCCGCAGGACGCGCGCCACCCGGCCGGCTTAAACGATACGCTGATGGGCCTCATCGACCTAGTCGAAATTGCCGACGCGGCGCCGACGCTGCAAGCGCGGCAGGTCTCAGATGAGATCATGCAGAAAGTCGACGGCCAAATCAAAAAGCTGGAGGGGCTCGTGGATCAGGTCACTCCGCTCAACGCCGCGCTCAGGAGCGCCGGCGTCGAGCTACTTGGACCGGCCAAGCCTTAGGTGTGGCGTAAGTTCAATATGGTTGAGTGAGCATTCATCCCACAAAAGGCGAGAGACATGGATTTCATTGAGCGGATCTTCGGCGTCGCCCCCGATGGGGGCGACGGCACAACCGAGATACTATACATCGCAGTCGCGGTTGCCGTCGGAGCCGTGGTGGTCGCCCGTCGCTGGCTCCGCCGACGCGCCGCAGCGCGGCGCTAGTCTTTATCTTCTAGGATCGAGATCATGGCGCCTAGAGCTGACTCGATCGATGCGCGAGTATACCTGCTTTCGCCGCCTCCCAAGACGTCCGGCCGGCTCCTGCCGGGCGTTCACTTGGGCTCTTCGCGCAGGCCAGCGGCTATCGCGACCGAGCTCAAGCTGATTTAGAATGCGGGAAACCTTCAAATACGTGATCTCGCACAACTACAGTTATATGCTCCCTTTTCGTCTAGTAGGATGTTGAAAAAGTTCAGGAAATGATAATCGCGAAAGGAATCCTAGTCGCTGAACCGACCTATAGCCGGCGGTGCATTACTGTGGCCGGATTAATAGTACGTATTGCTCAATATTTCCACACTTATCCAGCGCGCGGACGCGAACGCCATTTGGAAGCAAAGCATTACTCGATCAAGTCTTGGATAACGAAATTCAGTTCGAGCGTTCAGGTTTAGCTATGAAGGAGTTTCAGCGCGTTCTGGCTCACTCCAATGAGGCGCGGTAAGGGAGCGGAGTTCAATCTCGTCGTGCATTGAAGCTGAAGAAGCTGTTGTGGCTCATTTACTTCCTCCTGCTGAGGAATTAACCGCCTTGGCCTTCGAATTCGTCCACAGGTTCGCGGCCGAAGCTGCGCAACGTCTTGATGATACCAACGCCCAGGCGGTGGTTTCGTCCACGGTCCGAGCCGGGGACGCCCCTGGCTCCGTGGTTAGTTGCACTCTGGTCTCGCCATCGGGAGAAACGGCGCGGCAACTATGACCACTTCACATAAGGGTCGTCGAGGCCGGGGAGGGTCGCGGCGACAACCGTTGTGGCCGCTCTATCTTGTTCTTTTCATGCTGCTGCTCTCGGCGGTGGTGTTGGCCTTCGCCACCGGGCGCTATCCCGTGCCGCCGCTGATGGCGTTGCGGATCTTACTGCACCCCATCATCGGCGGCGAGGCCGACTGGACCGCGACAGTGGAGACAGTCGTTTGGGAAATCAGGCTGCCGCGCATTGCCGGCGCGCTGCTGGTCGGCGCCAGCCTAGCTGCGGCCGGGGCGACTTATCAGTGTATCTTTCGCAATCCTCTGGTTTCGCCCGCGATCCTCGGCGCTTCGCAGGGCGCGGCCTTAGGCGCCTCGCTGGCCCTGCTATTGCGCCTGTCTTGGTCGGGCATCATGGGTATGGCTGTGGCATCCGGTATCCTCGCCACGTCGGCCACCGCGCTGATCGGCCGTCATCTCGGCAGTGGCTCGATGATCACCTTGGTGCTGGCGGGCCTGGTGGTCGCCGCCGTTTTCAACGCGCTGGTTGCGGTGGTGCAATACATAGCCGACCCGCTCGACGTGCTGCCGTCGATCACCTTCTGGCTGATGGGCAGTCTAAACCGCATCGGCAATGATGATCTCGGCATCATCGGCGTTCCTGTCGCACTTATGCTCGCCCAGCTTTACGCCATCCGCTGGCACATAAACGTACTCGGCGCCGACAACGACGCGGCACGGGCGCTCGGGGTAAACGCGCCGCTGGTGAGCGGCGTTGCCATCGCCGGAGCTACCGTACTGACCGCGCTCGCTGTCAGCGTAAGCGGCATCGTTGGCTGGGTCGGGCTGGTCGTCCCCCACATCGCCCGCTTTCTGGTCGGTCCCAATTTCGACCGCCTCTTGCCGGTCAGCGCCCTGACGGGCGGCCTGTTCCTGCTTGCCATGGACACACTGGCGCGCAGCGTGGCGACGCAGGAGCTACCGCTCGGCGTCGTAACCTCGCTTGTCGGGGCGCCATTCTTCGCCATCGTGCTCGGCCGTGCCCGGAGGCATTGGTTCTGATGGCCGCGTTAGTCGCCAGCGATGTCTCCTTCACTCACGCCGGCAACGTCGCACCGACCCTGCGCGGGATTTCGATCCGGGCCGAAGCGGGCGCGGTGCTGTGCCTTCTCGGACCAAACGGGTCGGGTAAGACGACGCTCCTGCGTTGTCTCGTCGGGCTCCAGGGCGGCGGCGCCGGCATCGAGATAGACGGCCGGCCGCTGCCGAGCTTCGGTGACGGCGAGCGGGCGCGTCGCATCGCTTACGTGCCGCAGCACGGCGCGGCCGTGTTTCCCTATACGCTGGCCGACATCGCAGTTCTCGGCCGTACGCCGCATCTCGGCTCCTTCACCGTGCCGTCGCCCGATGACTGGCGCATTGCCCTCGACAGCCTAGACCGTCTTGGGATCGGGCATCTCGCCAACCATCCGTTCAATCTGTCGAGCGGCGGCGAGCGTCAGCTTGCGCTGATCGCCCGCGCAATCGCGCAGGACGCGGCGACGATCGTGCTCGACGAACCGACGGCCAGCCTCGATTTCGCCAACCAAACGCGTATCCTCGACATCATCGCGGGCTTGGCAACGCAGGGGCGCACGGTGGTATTTTCCACGCACGATCCCGACCACGCCCTGGCGGCGGCGACGCAAGCGGTTCTGCTGAAGCACGGGTTCGTGCTTGCGCAGGGAGACGTAGGCCACGTGGTCAACGATCTCACGCTGAGCGCGCTGTACGATGTGCCGGTGCGGCTGGTCTCCGTCGGCGGAAGTGACGATGGCTTCGGTCCCATGACCGTATGTTTTCCTGTCCGCCGAAACTCCCGATTGGGCAAGCTCCAAATCTGAAGGAAATTGACATGAGGCGTCGATCCCTCCTGAAAATTGCAGCCTTCTTGCTGCTCCCGTTACCCATCACCTTGGCGAAGGCGGATGCGACCGGGATCCGCACAATTACCGACATGTCGGGCCGCAGCGTCGTCGTGCCGGCCCAAGTCAAGCGAGTCGCCACCATGGGCTCCGTGCCGCCACTAAACAGTCTTCTGTTCGCCGTCGGCGCGTCGGATCGACTCGTCAGCGGTTTGCCGCCGCGATTCGGCCAGAACCCGCGCTGGACCTTTCAAAAAGTCTTCGCGCCGCAACTGGTTGACGCGCCCTTGATCGAGACGCAGAGCCGTGAACCGGACCTGGAGGCGATCATCGCGCTGCAGCCGGATGTCATCCTGACGACCTATCCAGCCATGGCGGATGCGGTGGCGCGCGTTGGCGTGCCTGCGGTCGTCATTGAATGGCAGGAGCCCGATGACGTGAAGGCGGCGATGGAACTCATCGGCGGCCTTCTCGGCAAGGAGAAGGAAGCAGCCGCCTATGTCGACTACTTCGACCGAACTCTGGCGCGGGTCTCGGCGATTTCGCAATCCCTTGCGGCCACCGAGAAGCCGCGCGTGCTCTATTTCGAGCCGGAGACGATCAGCCAGCCGCATCTCATCGCGGAGTGGTGGATCCAGCAGGCCGGCGGCGTCAGCGTCTCCGACGACGGACGCAGCCAAGAAGTGCTATCCTTCAACATCGAGCAGGTGCTGGCCTGGAACCCCGATATAATCTTGGTCCCCCAACTGAAAAATGTCGAGAAGGTCTTCGGCAACCCGCTGCTAAAGGACGTTCGCGCGGTGGTGACCCGGCGCGTCTTTCCGCTTCCTGTAGTCGCGCATACATGGGGCAATCGCACGGCGGAGCAGCCGCTGACCGTGCTGTGGGCGGCAAGGACGATCAACCCGGAGGTTTTTGGTGCGATCGACCTAAAGGCCGAAGTGGAGCGCTTCTACGTTACTATCTTCGCCCATCCGCTCGACGATGAGATCGTCGCGGCCATTCTGGATCCAACGACCGAGCCACCCCACTAAGCGGTTGGAAACGAGCTGGTTAGCTCAGACCGTATGTTCTCGGCGTGAATGTGGCCTCCCTGGTCGGCCGGGAAGAATACGGAAGCCGCTGATATCGTATAGGAATAGTCTACTTTTTAGGCTTCCGAATTGCAGGTAAAGGCCAGTTTGTGGATAGTTTTCTTGCAATTCCAGTTTGCGATTTCGCCGCCTGGCGTAGCGTGATTCACTGCTTTCATCGCAGTGAATCGGGAGCCAGGCGATGGGCAGACCACGCGAGCGGCGCGAGACTGGAGAACAGGGATCTTTTCCGCGCTCGCCTTGATGATGGCGGGGCTCCATATCCTCAAGCACACCTTCAACCTGTCGGACGAGGCGCTGTGCGCACGCTGGATCGAGAACTCGTATTTCCAGTATTTGTGCGGCGAGGAGTTCTTCCGCCATGACCTGCCGTTCGACCGCTCGTCGATGACGCGCTGGCGCAGCCGCATGGGCGAGGAGCGGATCGTCGCGCTTTTGCAGGAAAGTCTCAGTATTGCGGTCAAGAGCGGGGCGATGAAGTCGCAGTACACGCGCCAAGTGATCGTGGACACGACCGTGCAGCCGAAGAACGTGATGTTCCCGACCGACGCCAAGCTCATCCACCGGGCCCGCGAACGGCTGGTGCGGCTGGCCAAACGGGCGGGGCTGGATTTGCGCCAGACCTATGTGCGGGTCGGCAAGCTGGCGCTGATCAAGCACCAGCGCTATGCGCACGCCAAGCAGTTCAAGCGGGCCAGTAAGGCGCTGCGCAGGCTCAAGACCTATCTCGGCCGGACCGTCCGCGACATCTCCCGCCAGATCGCCGGCGATGCGGAACTGGACGCGCTCTTCAAATGGTCGCTCTACCAGGCCTTCACCGTTCTCGAGCAGCGTCAGCGCCAGCGCGTCCGCAAAATCTACAGCCTGCATGCGCACGAGGTGGAATGCATCGGTAAGGGCAAGGCGCATGCGCCCTACGAGTTCGGGGTGAAGGTGTCGGTGGCCACCACGCTGAAGCGCTCAAATGGTGGCCAGTTCGCCCTGCATGCAAAAGCGCTGCCCGGCAATCCCTATGACGGCCACACGCTCGCAGCGATCATCCCTGACATGGAAAAGACCATCGGCAACGAGATCAGCCGCGTTCTCGCCGACGCCGGCTTTCGCGGCCACAACGCACCGGAGAGCCACAAGTTCAGGGTCTTCACCGCTGGTCAGAAGCGCCGCGTGACACCGGCCATCAAGCGCCAGATGCGGCGGCGATCGGCCGTCGAGCCGGTGATCGGCCACATCAAGAACGAACGCAGAATGGGCCGCAATTTACCTCGCTCACACCCAAGGCGGTGCGATCAACGCCATCCTGGCCGCAGCCGGTTACAACTTCTCCCTCCTGCTCAGGTGGCTGAAGCAATTTTTGTGGCTCTTGATCGCCGCGTTCCTGAACCGGCCGAAGCAGCTTGCCGCTTAGCGATCAAGATTGTTCACAGTCGACTACCTGCGCCGTGAGATGAGATCGGGGCTTGCTTCGGAGTGGCCGAAGCCGAGCCCGTCAAAAGCCGGACAGGGATTCGCTAAGTCCCGGACAGTCGTTTCAGTAAGTCGCGGCCAGTCTAGCAGCAAACCAAGAAACGCAAGCCACGCCGCTTGGCGACGTTCATCGACCACGCTTTCAGCCATGGTCATTTCGTCACGCGCGTCAGCAACACTTGGGCGGCTTAATAAAGCAATGTTCGCATCATGCCGTCTCCGCATAGCGAGACGCGCCCCACGCGGCGACTTTCGTCCGATTCATTGAGGGCCGGCGTCAGTCCCAGAACCGGCCCCGCCGCCTTGGACTTGTGGAGGCGGGCCGGAATATCGATGGCGCTGGTGAAGGCCAGCGCAGTGATGGGGCCGACACGGGGATATTTGTAAGCGGTTGCAGGTCGTATCCTCCTTGGTGATCGTCAGTACTTTCGGTGCAAACGAGAGAATCCTCACGCAGCTTCCGCCGAGCGGCAAGCAATTGTGCCATGATCTCGAGATCGGGCATTCCTGCGACGAGAATACGCTCCTCAATTTCACAAAACCGACCTTGAGGCCGAAGTTGCGTAGAAGATCACGGATGTCGTTCTCCAGGGCGAATCGCCTTCCCATGCAGAAGCTTGCGGGCAGTCAACAGTGCCCGCCGCTTCTGGCTCGTGAGCGTCTTCACATGCACCGGGCGGTACAGGTTGACCCGCATCACCTGCGCGATGCCGCGTGCGTCATTACGATCCGTCTTGTTTGGCTGCGCCTTCAGGAACGCTTTCACATGGCGCGTCAGGACGATCGGGTTCCGTCCCGCTCCCGGACGATCGCCATCGCGGCAAGACGAAGATCGTGAGGCTCGACCCGCACGAGTTCATCCGTCGCCTTCTCCTGCGTACACTGTCCGACGGTTTGCATCGCATCCGCCGCGCGCGGGATGCCTTGTTCGGTTTCAACATTCACTCGTGTTACTATTCTTGGCGTCGTGGTTAGCAAGCAATTCACCGCGGACCGAATGTGTGGCGGAGCAGGAATTATCCTTCATCGATCGCTGTGCCTTAGCTGCATCTCGCCGCCAGATGACGACGATATAAAAACTGCATTTGACGCAAGCCGCTAGGACGGTTGAATGTCTGGCTGAACCAAAGCACGTTAAGCGACAGCTTCGAACATCGGTCTGAGGCGCACCCGATGCTTAAGCGACCCACAACATGGCAAATCATTGAGGTGAGATATGGCGCCTATGTGCTCAGGTATTCCTCTGACGGGTGTGCCGTTCCCGAGATCCGAGTACGAGCGCAGACGGCTCAACGTGCTGGAGGCAGTGGCGAACGCCGGGCTAGACGCACTTGTAGTGACTGCCCATGGCCATCTTCGGTATCTCAGTGGATACGATGGCAGCGGTGGATACTTCGCACCGTTTCCTTTGATCATGGTGCCCGGTCGATCGCCAACATTTGTGGTACGACAGTATGACGAGCAAGCGGTTCGGTCGTATAGTTGTATTGAAGAGCTAGTTACCTATACCCACCAGCAAGATTTGGGGAAAGTGTGTGCCGACGTCCTCCGTCGGTATGGCTTGCAACGCAAGAGGATCGGTTTTGAGCTGGGCTGCTGGAACCTCGCACCGGCCGACCTCAGTGCGCTTCAGGCGCAGCTTCCCGATTTAAAGATCTCTGATGCGAGTCGGCTGGTTTCTTCGGTGGCGGCGGTGAAGGGCGAGCTAGAACTCGAGTGCATGCGAGAGGCAATGCGCATGACTGACCTGGCAGTGCGAACCTTCCAAAGCTCGCTACGGGAGGGTGTTACCGAACTGGAGATGGCAGCGGCAATGGCGGCGGCCATCAGCGGAGCGGCCGCCAACACTGGCGGGGAAGTTGGACTTTCTCCCGGTACCATTTTGTTCGGGGAGCGGACGAAGTTGCCGCATGGTCCCCCGTCTCAGCATCCAATTAGTAATAACGAGCCGGCTTTTCTGGAAATCGGCGCATCAAAACACGGATATACCGTTGGGATGGTCCGGTGCGCTGTGCTTGGCCGACATCCTGAGGCTGAGTCTCTACACACCTTGGCCGAGGAAGTCATTGACGCCCTCGTTGCCGCGGTTAAGCCGGGCACTTCCGCGGCGGCAGTCGACGCTGCCGGCCGTCAGGTGCTGAAGCGATCTGGGAGAAAGGGAGTCTTTCGCCAACGAACCGGATACCAAACCGGCATCAACTGGACTGAACGCGGTGATCTGAGCTTGGAGCCGGGCGCGGAGGATATCCTGAAGTCTGGCATGACCTTGCACATGCCAAATATATTGTGCAGCGAAAACGGCTATTTATTCGGGGCTGGCACTCACGTCCTAGTGACAGAGCGTGGTGCGGAACTACTGAGCCAAATACCACCCACGCTCTATCGCGCATAACAACTCGGAAAAGACGAAGGCTCCTATGACTGGGCGGAACAGGGCTGAGCGCGTGCCGTCGATTGCGAATTCGGTCAGCAGAGCGGCTGGTCCGGCACAAGGCCTGAAGCATCGTTTGAAGGACTTTAGTACGTGGGATCGCTAACCCAACGCTCTCTGGGGATTCTAAGCCTTGAATATGGCCTCCTGCCTGGAGCTATTTCATCGATGCCTGATCCCGGCTCCATATTGAATCCGGCTACCTACGAGTTTCCGATCATCACGGAGACTGTAGAGGGAGCTTGGGCGGATATCGTTATCCGCGGCGATCCAGCCCTTGAGCCAGCCTGCATAGCAGCTGCCAAGAGCTTAGTTGAACGGGGTGCGATCGTAGTAAGCGCGGACTACGGCTTCTTTATCCGGCACCAGGGGGCGGTTGCTGTGGCGATCAAGGTCCATGTGGCGCTATCGAGCCTGCTCCTGGTGCCGACGCTGCTCCGGGAGTTGCCTGGCGCTGCTAAGCTCGCCGTTGTGACTGCCGACTCGACCAATTGCGGCGAAGATTGGGTCGACTATCCGGCCGATCTGGGGAGGGTGGTTATCGGCGGCATCGAAGGTGGCAAGTTGCTGCGAAACGAGTTGGTGCGGCCCCCAATCCCCACCGAAGTCGCGGATATCGAGAAAGAGGTTAGTGCCTGCATCTCTCGACTCCGTGCAGCGCATCCTGCGATCGCTGCGATCTTGTTCGAATGCACGGCGTTCCCGGTGGTAACGCCGGCGATCACCGTAGCACAGGGCTGCCCATCTACGACATCACGGAACTATGTCGACTGACGCTCGCGTCCGTCTCTTGAAAAATGCTCCAAAAAACCAACAGGCTGAACAATGAGCGAAGCATCACATCTTACGTTTGATCTCGATACGCCTGGCGTGAGCAGGGGGCATCTCGTTGTGCCTGGAGGTGTCGACTGCGGAGAGCTTTCGCTCCCGGTCTTCAGTCTCAATAAAGGGCAGGGACCACGCCTTCTTGTCACCGGCGGAAATCACGGTAATGAACTGGAGGGGCCACTTGTCGCGCGACGGCTTATCGACTGGCTGCCAGAAGCGCAAACCTGTGGAAGGGTCATCGTCCTACCGGTGCTCAATCCATTGGCCGTGGAGGCATGGAGCCGCAATACTCCGCTCGACGGGTTGAATCTCAATCGCGTGTTTCCGGGCCGCGCCGACGGGTCAGTGACACAACGAATCGCGGATGCGGTTTCGCGCGTATTGTTGCCAATGGCCGACACTGTATTTGATTTGCACAGCTTCGGACCAACGTGGGATTTTCCACCGGCGGCCACGACGCACCCCATTGCCGATCTCGATCTTATGGCCAGGACGGTGAGAATGGCGGAAGCGTTTAAATTGCCCTTGTCATTGGTCTGGGATTACAACGACACGGCTGGAATGTTCGATATCCTGGCCCAGGAGCAGGGCAAGGTTTTTGTGTGCGCTGAATTCGGCGGCGGCACGGTCGGCGCGGATAATCTCGCCATCTACGAGGCTGGAGTACGCAACGCGCTCATCGCGCTCGGGTTGGTCGAGGGTAAAGCCGAGTATCCAACGTTCCGTCAACAGAAGTCCGGCCAAACGCTCGAAACGCATCCGTCCGACGAGTTGAAATCGCCTGCACCGGGCATCTTCGAACCTCGCTGCTCGGTGTTGGATGAAGTGAAGGAGGGAGATCTCATAGGCATCCTGCATCCGATGGATTCGCTGTCCGCTGAGTCCATTGACATCCGGGCGCCTGGAACATCCATCGTCTTCGCCATACGATCGGGCGCGCATGTCGACGCCAACGAAGGAGTAGCGCTCGTGGCGCGATCGCTCAAACTCTGACAGTCGGATGCGCATCGAACTCCCGCTGGACCGCACCAGCAGGAAAAGGAGATAAGATGCTGGTGCCTTCCAGAGTAATTAGCATCCCGTTGAAGAAGCCCAACTGTGCGCGCGACGAAGGCTGCTTCGTCGCGTAATGACCTCTCGAAGACGGCGTGCACTACACCCTGTGGCAATAATCGCCAGGACGCCGAGCCCGCTCGACCGCCTGACGCTGGAGGTGGCCGCCGCCCGCCTAAGCCCGGGCGATGCGCACCGAGCTGGAGGTGGGCATGTCTGCTGTACCATGTCATTCGTCTCGTGTTGCCTAATGGCGGCCATCTCGGCCGCGTCATGTCCGCGATCGAGCTCTGCCGGACTCCGGCGCTTGGCGGTCATCGAGGCCTGTGAGGACTGCGCACATCCCCGCGTCTGCTATAACTGCTGCCGGCTCCCAGTGTCAGAGCGCAACGCGCGGACGGTGGCTCACCGGCCGTCGGCCGATCTGCTGCCGTTAGCGTACTTCCAAGTCGATTTACGGTGCCGACCGAAGTCGCCGATATTGCCTTTCAAAATAAGGCAGTGTCTATGCCATTCTGTGCGACGGCGTCGCCGCAGCGTTCAAGTTCCATCGCCGCCGAGCCGCTACCCCTCCTAAGCCCTTAGCTGGCGGCCACCCTTCTTCTTGCCCATCCATTCCTCTCCGGCCCGTTCCTGTGGCTGTTCCTCAGGCGGCCCATGCGACTGCGCTTCCCCGGCACGCTCGATGGACTCGGTCAGGCTCACGCCTTGATGAGCGCGATTCCTCATGCTTCGTGACAAAGCTAGACCTTCTATACCAAGCCGCCGTTCGGCTCGCCCGAGCAGGTTCTCGTCTATACTCGGCCGTATACCCACGGGGTCGCCATCGCAACAGTCGCCTAGTCAGGCGCCGACGAGACAAGCGTAACCTTCCGCTGGCGCGATTATCATCACGGCAACGCGCCCTGGTTGACGTTGCTCGATCCGAGCGAGTTCATCCGGTCGCGTCCGCTGCATTGCCCGCGACGGCTTCCACCGCATCCGCCACTATGGCTTGTCTCGCCAATGGATGCCGCCGGACCAACTCGCAATCATCCGGTGACCCATGGTGGCGATCAAGCTTGCTCCGACCGCCGCAGCCGGCGAGATCATCAGGCCGCTCACGCGCTTTGACCGCACCGTCTGTCCATCCTGTGCGGAATTCTGCGCATCAATGCAATCCGACGGCGCAATGGGCACCGGGTAGTCACGACCTCAGCGGAGATCTCATCAAGACAGGATGTCACGCAGCATCGATCGCAGCAGCGTCGCGGCATCAGCGTCGGACGCGATGACCCCCATATGATCATCTTCCCCGTGACTACTCGGACAGCCATCTCGGTCCTAGATGACGCCGATATACAAACTGCATTTGACGGGAGGCGCTAGGCGATTGATTTTGATGGAGGTGCTAAGCGCAAGCATACGGCGCGGAAATTGAGTTCACGCACCGACGGCTAGGAAATCCATGGTGAACCACACGGAAGGGACTAATCTGGCGATAGCAGCGGCATGCGGTCGCGTTGGATTTAATTCCGTCAACGATAGGCCACGACCCAGCAGCATGGGGGTTGAGGAATTCGCTTACATGCTTGAAGCGAAGCCTCGCTCTTATATTAACCTTGGCAATGGCCCGACATTTCATTGCACAACCCGGCGTATGACATCAACGACGAATCCCTGCCCGATAGCATCGGCTATTGGGTGAGCCTGGTTGAGACTACGCTGGCGGCCCGAGATTAAGGTCGAAGTGCAAAACACTAAAGGAATCCTGCCCAGGGGCGGGACAATGAGGGAGAACAAAAAATGATGTCGATAAACCGCAGACGTTTCATCCACGGGGCATCCGCTATCGCAGCAGGTGCGATGTCTTACCAACCCCGCCGCGCCGCAGCCCAATCGGCGGGCGAAGTGATAGCCATGCTCAATGGTGGCGACTACGCAAAGGCCTGTATGGAAGCCTATGTAAGGCCATTCGAAGCCGAGACGGGAATCAAAGTGACCCCGATTACCGATGAATTTTCTATGGCCAAATTTGAGCTAGAGGTGTCGAACAATAACGTTTCGGTTGATGTAGTTCCCATAGGCCCAGGCCTAACTTTGCAGGCTTCGCGAAAGGGCTACCTCGAAGAAATCGATTACTCCATCTATAAAAGAGACGAGTTGGACGCGATGCTAGACTTCGCCAAGTCTCCGCACAGTGTCGGGTCGATCGTTTACGCATTATGCATGGTCTACAACATCGAGAAATTCCCAGCTAACAAACCGCGGCCGGCTACTTGGGCAGAGTTTTGGGATGTCGTGAAGTATCCCGGAGTTCGCACGTTGCCAACCGGAGAGTACGGAGAATACGGCCCTTGGGAAGAAGCTCTTCTGGCGGACGGTTTGCCTGCTGACGCCCTCTATCCTTTGGATATCGATCGAGCTTTCGCAAGCCTCGACAAGATCAAACCGCATATCCGCAAATGGTTCGCTACAGGGTCCGAGATCCAACAGATGCTGCACGATAAGGTTGTCGACTTGGCGGAGTCCTACGATGGCCGGGCCGTTGCATTGATCGACCAAGGCGCGCAGGTTGAGATCAATCGAAACCAGCAAAAGATGACCTGGGAAAGCTGGGCAATCCCCAAGGATAGCCCGAATCCCGAGAACGCACAGAGATTCATTGAATTCATAACCCGCGCTGACAGGCAGGCAGCCTTTGTACAGCTCATGCCATACGGCCCAACCAACCGAAATGCGTTCAAACTGTTACCAGAAGCTGTCGCACGTAAATTCGCTAGCCATCCCGATTACTCGGCGTCCACCATAACAATGGACTCCAAGTGGTACAGTGAGGTGGGATCAGACGGCAAGACCAACAACGACAAAATTATCCAACGTTGGAACGAGTGGATTCTTCAGTGATCCCCGATCAGAGTATGTTGTGAAGGTGGCGAGGAACGAGTCCGTCGCCTTCCCACCTCTTAACTCTCGATGGAGCCGCTTCGTCCGGCGCTCTTCTTTGCGGTTGGGAGCTTGTTCGCTTAAAGCTACGTCCCGGCAGTATTAAAGGATCACTTGTGACCTTGCATGAAAACATTACCCGGCCATTTTCCGAAAATGAAGTTTCGGAGAAAAACACGGTTCCGGCGCAGATTGAGTTCCGCGGCGTCACTAAGATGTATGGGGCGGTCGCTGCGGTCAAGAACTTGTCACTTGCAGTCCGTCGCGGCGAGTTCTTGACTATTCTCGGTCCAAGCGGTTCGGGCAAGACCACAGTGCTGATGCTGCTCGCCGGGTTCGTAGCGCCTACAAAGGGAGACATCCTCATTGCTGGTAAGTCGGTTGCTTCAGTGCCGTCTTACCGGCGCGACCAGGGCATCGTCTTCCAGAGCTATGCGCTGTTTCCGCACCTCACGGTGCGCCGCAACCTCGAATTTCCGCTCGAAATGCGCGGCATGAAGGCCTCCGACCGGGCAGTACAGGTCGATCGAATGCTTGAGCGTGTCCACCTCAAAGAGTTCGGCGGCCGTGTGCCATCCCAACTGAGCGGTGGGCAACAACAGCGCGTGGCGCTTTCCCGAGCCCTGATCGCCGATCCGCCGCTTCTCCTGCTCGACGAGCCTTTGGGGGCCCTCGACCGCAACCTTCGCGAGCAGATGCAAGGCGAGATTAAAAGCCTGCACCGGGAGTTTGGCAAAACAACCATCTGCGTCACGCACGACCAGGAGGAGGCGCTCACGCTATCGGACCGAATCGTCGTCATGCGCGCCGGGGAAATCGAGCAGACCGATACACCGGAGGCTCTCTATGACCGGCCCGCGACACAATTCGTGGCGAACTTTATGGGCGAGGCTAATGCCCTCGAGAATTGCGGGTTCAAAGTCGAATCCGATGCCGCGCCGCCCTTGGGCACTGTCGCGATGCTCCGGCCGGAGCGTATCTGCGTTGCCGCTCGGGGGGCTCAAAGGCGAGCCGACGCGGACCAAAGACAATTTGTCACTGGCGTTGTCGAAGACATGATTTATGCTGGCCCGTTGCGGAAATACCAAGTGCGCGCCGGGGACAGTGTGCTTATCGTTCGCGAGCACGTGGCTGCGGGCCAACAGATCTTCCGACCTGGCGATGAGGTACGCCTCGACTGGCTGCGGTCCGACGTTCGCTTTGTCACGGCGTGAGGTTCTGATGAAGACGCTTCGGGAATTTGGCCGAATGCCCATCGCTCTCACTGGGCCGGCCCTTGCCGTGCTTCTCGTGGTATTCGGCATACCAATTGTTCAACTCTTCCTGACCAGCTTTAACGCACCGGCTTTTTCGACTGGCAACTATAAGGCGTTCTTCGGCCAGCCGGCAAATGTGCGCGTTCTCTTCCAGACCATCGAGATTAGTGTAGTAGCCACGGCTATCTGCCTCCTTATCGGCTATCCCACGGCCTATCTGATCGTGGCCGCCTCGAAACGGCTACGCATGGCGCTCATTGTGCTCGTCCTGGTGCCCTATCTGACCAGTGGACTGGTCGTGACCTATGCGTGGATCGTGATCCTTGGCGATGGCGGTCTGATAAACAATCTGCTGGTTGACCACGGCCTTATTTCCAGTCCGCTGCCACTTATCTACAACCGCATGGCCGTCTATATCGGAATGGTGCACATCATGCTGCCTATGATGATCTTGCCTCTGGTCAGTGCCATGATGGGCATCGACAAATCACTGATGGCGGCGGCTCGCAGCATGGGCGCGCGACCGGCCACAGCTTTCTGGCGCGTTTTCTTCCCTCTCAGCATGCCGGGCGTGCGCAGCGGCTGCCTGTTGGTTTTTGTGGTCTGCCTCGGCTTCTACATCGCGCCAGCCGCACTCGGCGGGTTGGGAGACGCCATGCTATCGACCTTCATTGCGTCGCAGGTCCGTAGCTCTTTCGACATGGGACGCGTCGCTGCCTCGGCCTTTGTCCTCCTGGCAGTCGCCATCGTCGTGCTCTCGATGGTCGGGCTCGATCTCTCAGGTACATCGCGCCGCACGGCGCAACCATCGCTGAAGTCATGGCACCGTCTCGGTGAGTTTTTTATTTCCTATCGGGCGAAGCGCTGGATAGCACAGCTCTACCGCGCAGGTGGCGACGGTCGCTGGCCGCAGCTAGTCGGCATAATGTTTCTCGCGCTCGTTATGTTCTACCTACTGTTTCCAGAGGTTCTTGTCGTCATCATGTCCTTCAGTGCTGGGAAGTATTTGCAATTCCCTCCGTCAGGTTTTTCGCTGCAGTGGTATGAATCCTTCTTTGGCGATCCGTCATGGTACGCCGCCGCCTGGATGAGCATCCAGATCGGCTTTATGGTTGTCATCCTGTCGACCATCATCGGCACGCTTGCAGCCTTCGGGCTTAACCGCGCCCTTCCGCGCCTGCGCAGCTTCCTGACAATGGCGATGCTGACGCCGATCACCTTTCCGGTTATCGTCGTCGGCATAGCGACCTATCTCGGGCTGCTCAAACTCGGGTTGCTCGGTTCGATGACCGGCATTGTCCTGGCGCATACCATCGGCGCTATCGGCTATGTCCTCGTAATCGTATCGGCGTCGCTGGCGAATTTCGACCCGCAGCTGGAGCAGGCAGCTATGAGCATGCGGGCTGGGCCACTGCAGACCTTCATGAGGGTGACGCTGCCGCTGATTCGGCCGGGTATAATCGGCGGCGCTGTGTTCGCGTTCCTTCACTCCTTTGATGAGGTCGTCATTACATCTTTGGTAGGAGGGATCTCGATGCGCACCCTGCCGCTAAAGATGTGGGAAGATATTCGCCACCAAATCGACCCTACCATTGCCGCAGTAGCGACGCTGTTTATCCTTTTGCCCCTGGTCGTTTTGATGATCCTCTTCGTTGCGGGGTGGAGATCGACCCTGGGCCTTCAGCGCGCGCGTCCAGTACCAGCGGCTTGACACGGGCTTCAGTGTCAGAGGTGGGTAGCCTCGTTTTGTAGGGTGAAACCGCTCTTGGCGGCGATCTAACCCTCGTGGCGACCTGCATCGCAGATCCCTGTCCTTAAATGCCCGCGATGGGTTGGTCACATGCAAGATGCCTGCGCTAGGGCCTGGCAAAGCGTCGAATAGCGGTCCACCTTTCGAGGAGCCAACTCAACGCCAGCGCATCCCATGGGCCACGTCTTCTGTCATCTGAAAACGCGATGGTACCGTTCGCGACTCTATGTTGGCGCATCCAACGCCAAGTGGCGCATACCTTAGGGGCAGTGTTCCAGCTGCATCCGCCCCGTCAACGCAGAGTGAAGTGTAGTGCATATAAGAGACGTCCTCTCGCCTGGTATTGAGGCATTTTTCTGTGACGACCCGATTGCTATCCGGACCGGCCTGACTCAGGACGAAGTTCATCTATGTTGGTGAATTGGTAACGACCGAGTTCACATGCATCCGCGTTTTCTATGAACTGTCTTTGAAGCTCCGGAAGGGACAGCACGGAATGCCAAACCTCTTCGAATCTGACTCCCAGGATCGCGCCGTCACAAGACATGGACGCGCAATACTACCCTTCCTCAACTACGACACACGACGCTTCCCTTTCCCGGCATCGCAATCTCCGAACCCTTCCGTATCTTCGAGCAAGGTGCGGAAGCCTTCTGCAGGTTCGCCCGCCTCCTCTTCGTCAAAATAAGGGAACCGTATGCCCGGCTATTCGGTTTTTTCCATCCTACGCAATGGCCTTTCCGGCGACAGGTACTGGCGGCGCGCCTGGCGCGCACCCAATCCGAAGCCGGCCTATGATGTTGTGATTGTGGGCGGCGGCGGGCACGGCTTGGCGGCCGCTTTCTATCTCGCCGAGAACCACGGCATCCGCAACGTCGCCGTGCTGGAGAAGGGCTATGTCGGCGGCGGCAATGTCGGCCGAAACACCACGGTAATCCGCTCCAACTACCTGCTCGACGGCAACACCCAGTTTTACGAATTCTCTATGAAGCTCTGGGAAGGCATGTCGCAGGCGCTGAATTTCAACGTCATGTTCTCGCAGCGAGGCATGCTCATCACGGCCCATTCGGCCGACCAGCTCGATAGCTTCGGCTTCCGCGCCAACATCATGCGGCTGAACGGCATCGACGCCGACATTCTCCACCGAGATGAGGTGCGGCGGCTCGTCCCCTACCTCGATTTCTCCGATAAGGCGCGTGCCCCGATCCATGGCGCGATCTTCCAAGGTCGCGCCGGCACGGCACGTCACGACGCGGTGGCCTGGGGCTACGCGCGCGCCGCCGACGCCCATGGAGTCGACATCATCCAGGGCTGCGAGGTGACGGGTTTCGTTCGTGACGGCGAGCGCATCGTTGGAGTTGATACGAAGAGGGGCCGGATCCAGGCCGGGAAAGTAGGGCTTGCAGTGGCGGGTCACACCTCGCTGCTCGGCCGGAAGGCGGGCCTTGAACTGCCGATCGAGAGCCATGTCTTGCAGGCTTTTGTCACAGAGCCGATCAAGCCCCTGGTCCACCACATCGTGGCCCACGGGACCGAGCATTTCTACGTTAGCCAATCCGACAAGGGTGGGCTGGTGTTCGGCGGCGGGCTGGACGGCTACAATTCCTATGCCCAACGCGGCAATCTTGGCATGGTACGTGAAGTCGCGGAGGCAGCGGTCGCGCTGATGCCCTGCATTTCCCGCCTGCGCATTCTGCGCCACTGGGGCGGGGTGATGGACATGACGCCGGACGGCAGCCCTATCATCTGCCCTACGCCAATCGACGGGCTCTACCTAAACGGTGGCTGGTGCTATGGCGGCTTCAAGGCCACCCCGGCCTCAGGATGGTGCTTCGCGCATACCATCGCCACCGGAAAGGCGCATCCGCTGAGCGCCGGCTACAGCCTGGACCGTTTCCGCACCGGCCGCACGATGGACGAGGCCGGCATCGGGCCGTTCGCCTGGCTGCAATAACCGAGAGACCCAAGACCATGCTACGCATCGAATGTCCCTACTGCGGTCCGCGCGACCACGACGAGTTCCGCTACGGCGGTGACGCGTCGGTCATCCGTCCTGTCCACGACGACGCGGATTTCGAGGCTTGGTACCGATACGTCTTCGTGCGCGAGAACCCGGCCGGACCGCATCGCGAGTATTGGCAGCACGTGATAGGGTGCCGTCAATGGTTGGTGGTCGGGCGCGATACACGCAACCATGAGATCGCCTCAGTCCGCTCCGCGCGGGAGGCACGCGCATGAGGCGGCTTCACGAAGGCGGCCGGATCGACCGATCGCGACCGATGGAATTCATCTTTGACGGCAGGGCTTTAGCTGGGTACCGAGGCGATACGCTCGCTTCGGCGCTACTGGCGAACGGATTCGGCCTGGTCGGCCGCAGCTTCAAGTACCACCGGCCCCGCGGGATCTATTCTGCAGGGCCGGAGGAGCCGAATGCGCTCGTGACGGTGGGGGCGAGGGGGCGCCGCGAGCCGAACCTACCAGCTACCACGGTGGAACTGGCCGACGGGCTGGTTGCCGAGAGCCAGAACCGCTGGCCGTCGTTGAAGTTCGACATCCAAAGCGTGAACGGACTGTTCGCGCCTTTTCTGTCGGCCGGTTTTTACTACAAGACTTTCATGGGCCCGACGCGGCGGGCATGGATGGTCTATGAGCATTTCATCCGCAATGCCGCCGGGCTCGGCCGAGCGGGCGAGGAGCCAGATCCGGATCGGTACGAGGTGCGCAATCTCTTCGCCGATGTGGCCGTGATCGGGGCCGGACCTGCGGGGCTTTCAGCGGCACTGGCGGCGGGCGAGGCGGGCGCCAAGGTGGTCCTCGTAGAGCAGGATTTTTTGGCTGGCGGTACGCTTTTGTCGGAGCCGGCGGACGGCGAGGCCCGGGCTTGGCTTTCCGTAACGCTCGCACGGCTCGCCCACATGCCGAATGTTTCGATGATGACGCGCACCACCGCGTTTGGTGCCTATGACAGCAATGTGCTCGGGCTCGTGGAGCGGCACGGCTCAGGAACCGCCGATCCGGCAAAAGGCGAGGCGCGCCAGATGGTCGCGCTTTTGCGCGCGAAAACGATGGTCTACGCTACGGGCTCGATCGAGCGGCCGCTTACCTTCGCCAACAATGACCGGCCCGGCATCATGCTGGCCTCCGCGGCGCGGACCTATCTGAACCGCTTTGCCGTACTTGCGGGTACGAGGGTGATGGTCGCAACCGACAACGACAGCGCCTATTCCGCAGCCTTTGATCTTGCGGCAGCCGGGGCCGAAGTGACGATAGCCGACAGCCGCGCGGAACCGACACATGAACGATTGGAACAGTCGCGCCACTGGGGCATTGCCGTCCGTAGGAAGTCGCTAATCTCCAATGCTTTGGGGCGTCATGCCGTACGCGCTGTTACGCTTTCCGAACCGGGCGGTACGATTACCTTGAAATGCGACCTGGTCGTGGTCTCGGGCGGTTGGTCGCCGACGGTGCATCTGACCTCCCATCTTGGGGTAAGGCCCGTATATCGCGAGGACATAAAGGATTTCGTTCCCGGAAAGCTCGGAGCGGGGCAGTTCGTCGCCGGCGCCGTGACAGGAGGCTTCATCACAGCCGGTGCCATCGAGGAGGGGCATCGTGCGGGGGCCGAAGCAGCTGCGTTCTGCGGCGCAACGAAATCAGTCCAGCCGCCCTTCAGCCTCGATCTTGCTGAGATCAACGCGGGACCTAATGGTAGCCATTTCGTCACCTCGCCTCGCTCGGGACCTCTCCCCCACTTCGTGGAGGGAAAGGACGGTAGCCCTGCCAGACGGCCGCAGGATTCTCTCCCCACTCGATCGGGTGAGAGATGGTTCGGGAACCGAAAGGCGGAACTTACCAAAGGCAAGGCCTTCATCGACCTGCAGATGGACGTAACCGTCAGTGACGTCGCGCTGGCGCACCGTGAGGGATACGAGTCGGTCGAACATCTGAAGCGATATACGACGCTCGGAATGGGCGCCGACCAGGGCAAGACAAGCAATGTCATCGCGATTTCCGCCATGGCCGGTCTGCGCGGGATGGCGGTTCCGGACGTTGGCACGACTACATTTCGGCCTCCCTATACCCCAGTCGCCGTCGGAGCGCTGGCTGGGCGCAGCCAGCGCCATCTTTACAAGCCGTTCCGGCGCACGCCAATGCATGACTGGCATGTCGCTAACGGCGCGCAGATGCTGGAGACGGGCGTCTGGATGCGGCCCTCGTTTTACCTTGCTTCCGGCCGCGATGTTGACCAGGCCTATCCCGCCGAAATGCGAATGGTACGCGAGGCGGCCGGCCTGATGGACATTTCCACGCTAGGGAAGATCGACGTCCAGGGGCCGGACGCGGCTGAATTCCTCGACCGAGTCTATGTTAACGGTTTTGCCAAGCTGCCGATCGGCCGCGCGCGCTACGGCATCATGCTGCGCGACGACGGCATCGTCTTCGATGATGGCACAACGATGCGGCTCAGCGAGCGGCATTTTTTTATGACGACATCGACCGCGAAGGCCGCGGACGTGATGTCCCGGCTCGAATTCCTGCTCGATACCGCCTGGCCGGGCCTGCGTGTTTCGGTAACTTCGGTCACCGACGAATGGGCGGCGATGTCCGTGGCCGGTCCAACGAGTCGGGAAATCCTCGCCGCCGCGTTCCCCGATCTGAACGTTTCCAATGAAGCGTTGCCGCATATGGGTTTTCTTGAAGGTCGATATAGGGACAAGCCCCTGCGCATCATTCGTCTCAGCTTTTCGGGCGAGCGGGCTTACGAGATCTATACCGGTGCTAGCGTCGGCAAGGAAATGTGGTGCCGGTTGATCGAGGCCGGCACGCCTTTCGGCCAAAAGCCTTACGGGGTCGAGGCTCTGGGCGCCTTGCGCGTCGAGAAAGGCCATGTCGCTGGGCCGGAGATCGACGGCAGGACGACGCTCGACGACCTCGGACTCAGCCGCATGGCGGGTAAGCGCAGCGGCTATGTAGGCGATGTGCTTGGCCGCCGTGAAGCTCTCAGTGACCCGGCGAGGCCGCGGCTGGTCGGACTACGCTGCCTTGAGCCGGGCAAGAGGTTGAGCGGAGGCGCTATTCTATTCAGGCCTGGCGAGCGGATGCACGGCCATGGTCTCGGCCGGATCACCTCGGTGACCTACAGCCCCACGCTCGACGCCTCGGTTGGGCTCGCTTTGATTGCCCGAAATGCCGCGGAGGAGGGCGCTGAGATCGTCGCTGCCTATCCCATGAAGGGCCAGACGGTTCGAGCCCGGATAGTCTCGCCTATTTTCCTCGACCCGAAGGGTGAGCGACTCCATGGCTGATGGTTCGAACATGGGCGGGTTTGAGATGGCGGCCTATGACTGCTCGATCCTGCAATTCGAGGGTTGGGACGGCGCAATGGCAAAATTTGAGGTGGTACTGAATAGGATACTGGGCGAGCCTTTGCCGAACAAGGTCGGCGACACTGCTCGTCATGACGATAGGCTCGTCATTCGGATCGCGCCGCGCCGGTTTTGGCTGCTTTGCGACGGCCCGCCGCCTGTGATCGACGTCGACGCGGAATTCGGCTGCACACTCCCGCTCGACGAGGGCAGGATTCGGCTCCGGCTGTCTGGCAGGGGCCTCAAACAGGTGCTGGAGCGGTGTGTCGCGGCGGATTGGGAGACACTGGGAGATGGACGGGCAATCCAGACGGGCCTCGATCATATGCCGGTGCTGCTGCTGCGCAGGAGCGGGTTCGAATGCGACCTCCTTGTCCCGCGCAGCCTTAGCAAGGGGCTGATGGATTGGATTGCCGACGCCTCCGCATCGGACCGGTACCTGACTCCCTCGAACGGGTCGACCTAGGCTGCCCACTTAGCCAAGTACGATCGGATTCAAAGGCGCACTTGAAGAAAGCAAAACCAATTGATCGCCTCCTGCGATCGACATTTACCAAGATAGGAGAAAGCTGCTCATGCCCACCTCTAGGCAACAGGAACGCGTACCTGCATTTAGTCAGCAGGAATACCGCGAGCGCACTGCTCGGCTGCGAAAGCAAATGGCGGCGCGCGGAATGGATGCGCTGCTTGTCATGAACGAGAATAATATGAACTACCTCACCGGCTATGATGGATACTCGGAGTACGTTCCGCAGCTCGCTCTCGTGTGTCAAGACGATGAAGACCCGTGGCTGATTTTGCGCGAAATGGACACTTTGTGTGCAACACCCACCTCCTACCTGCCGGAATCACGCATTCTCAGTTATCCCGAGAAATACATTGGTTCGAGCCAGCTAACGGCATGGGAGCCGATTGGCGATCTAATCCGCGAGCGCACCAAGTCTAGCCGAATCGGGGTCGAACTGACGGCCAAGACGTTTGGAGTGAAGGACCATGCCGCCCTCGGTAACAGCTTGGATTCATCGAAGTTCATCGATGCCGATGGAATGCTTGGTAAACTAAAGACGGTAAAATCACCAGCTGAGCTTGCCTACATGGAGCAGGCCGGAAAGATTGTGGACAGGGCCATGCAGGTGGGCCGGCTCGAGATCGCTCCTGGCGCACGCGAATGCGACGTGGGCGGCGCCATAGTTAATGCTTTGGTCAAGGGCACTCCGGAAATCCCGGGCGGTGTTTGCGCCTTTCCAACTATGCCGGTTGGCGCTCCCGCCAATGCGCCGCATCTTTCGTGGTCTGACGCGAGCTATAAGATGGGCTGTCAGACTAACTTCGAGATTGGCGCCTTCCGACACCGCTATGCCTGCGCCTTGTCCCGGACGGTATTTTTGGGCGAGCCAACCGCTCGCGCGCGGCACCTACATCAAGCCGCTTTGGACGGCTTTCTCGCGCAGGTCGAAACGATACGGCCTGGAGTTGCGTGCTCTGAAGTTTCGCAAGCGTTCCAGCGCGCCTTTAAACCATACGGCGTGCGGAAGGAATCCAGAAGCGGCTACTCCATCGGCCACGGTTGGGTCGACGGCGGAATCAGCTTCCAGGTGGACGACGACACCGTGATTGAACCTAACATGACCTTCCACGTTCTCATCGGTATTTTTGAGAAGGATGACGGCTACGTCTTCAGTGAGACTGTCCGAGTGACTGAGAACGGCGCGAAGTCGCTAAGCAATATGTCACGCGATTTGTTGGTAAATTGCTGACTTTAAGCATAGCGATTCAGCGTAACGGCGATACGTACCCGGCGAACAGCACCACAAGGCTCATCGAGACGGGCGAGCGCCAAATCCTCGAACAGGCGAGGCACGCGCGCATAGAGCACGGAATGATCGAGCCGTGCTGCTTGCCGGCCGAAGGCGCAGGCCAGCCACGACTTGCCGGTTCCGGTCTGGCCGGTGACGATCAGGTTCTCATGCGCTTTCAGCCATTCGCCCTGGGCGAGCGCCATGGTGCCGCGCCGGTCAAGCCCCGCGTGGCGCGGCAAAGTCGATGTCCCCTCGATACAGGCTTCGGGAAAGCGCAGCCTGGCTGAGGCGAGCCGGTGCCGGACGCGCTTGTGATCAGACTGGCCGGCGTGGTGTTGGCCTAGCGCTGGTGCGCCTTGGGCATGTGTTCATTGACGGTGACGTGGCCGGAACGCTGCGAGCGACGCGCATGGCTGGCGACACGCTGGTGATCGTGGAAGATCTCGACCACTCGATGAGTGAGCCGCACCTCGACGGTGCGCCCGATCGGCCGGTGCGGCACCGAGTAGAAGGTCTTGTCGACCTCGACATGGTAGTCAGGATGGATCTTCGCCGACTTCCACTCGGCGTATTCGAACGGTGCCGCCGGCAGCGGCTTCAAGGCAGCCCGCTCGATCTCCTCGAACAGTTCGCGGCGGCTTTGGCCGACATGGCGCATCGGCCGATTGTTCAGATCCTCGAGCAGTTCGCGATCGCCGCGTTGAGCTCGGCGATCGAGACGTTGGCTCGAACCACAGCGCCTTGACGACACCGGCCTTCAGGTTGTCCCACACGATCGCTCTGGTGACACCGCCGAAGAAGGCGAGCGCTCGCACCTGGCCCTCGATCCAGTCCGGCAGCTTTTGGCTGGAGCTGGCAAAAGGCGAAGGCCAGGTTGGAGGCGGCCAGCACCGCGACAAAAATCTGCCGGGTAAATGGCGCCGGTCGCCGGATCGATCACCGGCACCGTCTGCCCGGCATAGTCCGTCTGCATCACCGCGCCCGCCGCACGCTGGTTGCGGAATGTCGCGCTCGTCCGGGGCTCGAAAGCGGCGAAATGCTCGCAGAACCAGGTGTAGCCGTAGCCGTCGGGATGGGCGGCGCGATACTCCTGCCACAGGAGCGTCAGCGTCACCCCTTGCGCTTCAACTCCCTGGCGATCAGTGCAAAGTCCGGTTCGCTCGGGCCTTGCGGTCGACGACCGGCAAGGCCGAACAGCAGCCGCTCAAGCGTAGCGTCGTCGTGGCCCGGCGGCAGCGGCCAGCATGACAGCCCGGCCTCCCTCGCCCGCAGCAAATAGGTCGATAGTGTCGTCTTGCTGATCTTCAGCCGTTCCGACACCTTAGGCACCGAAAGACCCTGCTCATGGGTCAGGCGCAAGATCGCTTGGATATCCCACACACGCTCGTTCGTCTCGCTTGCTTCCGTCTCGGCATGGCCCCTCTCAACGTCATCGTGAGAGGCCAAAATGCCAGAACAGCGGTCCCGAAAAACTGGAGAGCACCCCTAGATGTTTGATCCCAGGCTTTGATGGAGCATCCTTGTCGTCCGAATCAAAGGATGCGCTGTGGGCCAGGTTCTTCACGGGAGCGCCACGACGACAGAGGCGATCCGTCGAGCGATAGAACATAGTCAAGCGAGCCTGAGGGCGCTGGCCAAGCGCTACGGGATCAACCAGAAGACGGTCGCAAAGTGGAAGAAGCGGGCTTCGGTCGCGGACGTTCCGACTGGCCCGAAGGAGCCGAGATCGACCGTGCTTTCCGTGGAGGAAGAGGCGGTCATCGTCGCCTTCCGACGCTATACGCTGCTACCGTTGGACGATTGTCTCTATGCGTTGCAGCCGACAATCCCGCACCTGACGCGATCCTCTCTGCACCGCTGCCTGCAGCGTCATGGCATCGGCCGATTGCCGGATGTCGAGGGCGACAAGCCGGCGAAGCGGAAGTTCAAGAGCTACCCGATCGGCTACTTCCACAACATCGCAGAGGTCCGCACCGAACAGGGTAAGCTGCACATGTTCGTGGCGATCGACCGAACCTCGAAGTTCGCTTTCGTCGAACTGCACGAGAAGGCGACGACCGCCGTCTCGAGGGAGTTCCTGCTACGTCTGATCGAGGCGGTTCCTTACAAAATCCACACCGTACTCACCGACAACGGCATCCAGTTCACGACGCCCGGCGCCAGCGGTTCGGCCGTGCCGCTGATCAGGGAAGCCATCGCAAACGGCGAACTCTTCCGGGCACATGCCATCGAATACGCCTGCGCCACGAACGACATCGAGCACCGCACGACCAAGGCCAAACATCCATGGACCAATGGCCAGGTCGAGAGGATGAACCGAACCATCAAGGATGCGACGGTCAAGCGCTTCTACTACCAGAGCCACGACCAGCTCCGTCGCCATCTCGCCGACTTCGTCACCGCCTACAATTTCGGCCGCAGGCTCAAGACCCTCAAAGGCCTCACACCCTATGAGTTCATCTGCAAGGCGTGGCTTTCCCAGCCGGAACGGTTTTCGCTCAACCCGCTCCAGCAAATGCCGGGACTAAACACCTAGACTGCTTGGGCTACTTCTTGCTGGCGGACCGCCCGGGGCGGAAGCCCTAGCTGTGCTCGGAGAACGCCGGTTCGATTGCGGCAGGGCTTGCTGCATCCGCCTGTCGACGGCCGCGCCGACCCGCGCGCTTCTCTTGTTGACCTTCAGCAGCAACTTAGGTCATGAATCGGCCGACCGAGACCATGACCCGTTCGCCAACGCACCGGTTGCGAACAAAGATGTTGCAGTCGTCCGCGTAGCGGCAAGAGCGGAGGCCGACGTCGGACCAGTCCCCTGTCGAGGTCGTCGGGCAGGAGGGCGAGAGCGGACCGCCCTTGCGAAATTTCCTGTCCACCGACGGACCAAGCCGTCCTCCATCAACTCGGCCTTGAGCAATGCTGGATGAGTTTGAGCACACGCTTGTTCTCCAGCTTCAACTCGAACAGATCGACCAAATAGGTGTAGCCCCGGTATGTAGCATTGCGCGGAGCGGAAGTTCCCTCGGCTTCAGCGTCCCATAAGAGCGAGCGGCGCATCGTGCCAACGGCTCTCGACAAGTTCAAGTCGCTGATTGGGGACATAATTCGAGTCGCGATGAGCACGGTGTCGAACTGAAAGGGTCTACCAGGCCGACACTCGCCTGCCCCGACTGTGCCTACGGGTAGGTCCGAATGCGACGGAAGCTGATGCCTTCCCATTTCCCGTCCTAGACGGGCCGTTGTGGAGGGGTGGCGGGTGATGTGTACTCGCGGGAGAGTGGCTCGACAGACCCCTTATCGGCAGACGATACAATCTCCAACACGCCTTGGTAGCTTACTGTCACAATAAATTGACATACCAATGAAAACCTTCACAAATATTCTCTTTAACTGCGGTGCAATATATGCGAATAATCATGGTGGAACAAAAGCTCTTTGGATAACAGTGGTAAAAGGAAAAAATACGTGGCTGACAATCTTAAAGGAAACGCATCGCTGACGGAAATCAGATTATACTTCAGTGAAGATTATCTATATTTTGGAGACGTAATAAACCCCCCCAGAAAAAGTGACAATCAAACGGAGTTAATTTGGAATCTCCTTTCTCTCGTGAAGGGAAACGCAGTTCTCGAACTGGGATGTGGCTATGGGCGAATTGCCAACCGATTAGCGGAAAAAGGAGCGCATGTAGCCGGGCTTGATATCTCACCGATCTTGCTAAAAAAGGCCCAAGCGGATGCAGCTGAACTCGGAGTAAATGTGGAGTATGCTGTGGGCGACATGCGCTCACTTCCCTGGCGAGATCGATTCGACGCAGTTTTTCTTTGGTACACGACCTTTGGCTATTTCGATGACACGGATAATGAGAGAGTTCTTCGTGAAGCCGCTTCGTCCCTTCGAAAGGGCGGGCGTCTGTTAATCGATAACCCCAATCGAATCGAGTCTCTGCGTCATAAGTATTCTATGTGTGACGTTGCACAGCGCAACGACGATGTACGAATCGATATATTTAACAACGATGTGCTAAGTGATCGCGAGCACCTCGAAAGAATTGTCGTCCGCGATGGACGCGTTAGACGAACTCACCTTTCTTACAGGCAGTATGGGTTTTCTGAATATGTTCGCATGTTGCGAAGCGCGGGATTCGTTTCTGTGGAAGCTTATGGGGAGGAAGGTGAACCGTTTACATCCGAGAGCTCGCGCCTCCTGGTTGTCGCACGCAAATAATGTAAGCGGGATAATCTAGATGAACTGATGAGATTGTTCTTGCTGGCCTGCACTTGATTGCAATTGACATTTACCAAGATAGGAGAAAGCTGCTCATGCCCACCTCTAGGCAACAGGAACGCGTACCTGCATTTAGTCAGCAGGAATACCGCGAGCGCACTGCTCGGCTGCGAAAGCAAATGGCGGCGCGCGGAATGGATGCGCTGCTTGTCATGAACGAGAATAATATGAACTACCTCACCGGCTATGATGGATACTCGGAGTACGTTCCGCAGCTCGCTCTCGTGTGTCAAGACGATGAAGACCCGTGGCTGATTTTGCGCGAAATGGACACTTTGTGTGCAACACCCACCTCCTACCTGCCGGAATCACGCATTCTCAGTTATCCCGAGAAATACATTGGTTCGAGCCAGCTAACGGCATGGGAGCCGATTGGCGATCTAATCCGCGAGCGCACCAAGTCTAGCCGAATCGGGGTCGAACTGACGGCCAAGACGTTTGGAGTGAAGGACCATGCCGCCCTCGGTAACAGCTTGGATTCATCGAAGTTCATCGATGCCGATGGAATGCTTGGTAAACTAAAGACGGTAAAATCACCAGCTGAGCTTGCCTACATGGAGCAGGCCGGAAAGATTGTGGACAGGGCCATGCAGGTGGGCCGGCTCGAGATCGCTCCTGGCGCACGCGAATGCGACGTGGGCGCCGCCATAGTTAATGCTTTGGTCAAGGGCACTCCGGAAATCCCGGGCGGTGTTTGCGCCTTTCCAACTATGCCGGTTGGCGCTCCCGCCAATGCGCCGCATCTTTCGTGGTCTGACGCGAGCTATAAGATGGGCTGTCAGACTAACTTCGAGATTGGCGCCTTCCGACACCGCTATGCCTGCGCCTTGTCCCGGACGCTATTTTTGGGCGAGCCAACCGCTCGCGCGCGGCACCTCCATCCAGCCGCTTTGGACGGCTTTCTCGCGCAGGTCGAAACGATACGGCCTGGAGTTGCGTGCTCTGAAGTTTCGCAAGCGTTCCAGCGCGCCTTTAAACCATACGGCGTGCGGAAGGAATCCAGAAGCGGCTACTCCATCGGCCACGGTTGGGTCGACGGCGGAATCAGCTTCCAGGTGGACGACGACACCGTGATTGAACCTAACATGACCTTCCACGTTCTCATCGGTATTTTTGAGAAGGATGACGGCTACGTCTTCAGTGAGACTGTCCGAGTGACTGAGAACGGCGCGAAGTCGCTAAGCAATATGTCACGCGATTTGTTGGTAAATTGCTGACTTTAAGCATAGCG
>NZ_RZSN01000010.1:0-15551 GCF_003997315.1 Mesorhizobium sp. M1A.F.Ca.IN.020.04.1.1 | reverse complement strand
TCGGTATTTTTGAGAAGGATGACGGCTACGTCTTCAGTGAGACTGTCCGAGTGACTGAGAACGGCGCGAAGTCGCTAAGCAATATGTCACGCGATTTGTTGGTAAATTGCTGACTTTAAGCATAGCGGCCGGCAAGGTTGTCGTTGACTTCGGATTCCGAAAGGATTCCTGATGGCCAGGACGGATTTTCGACACAGAACGTACGTGCACAGGGCTCCGCAGGCGGATACCACCAAGGGCTGGTCTTTGTCTTCTGACGAGTGGATTTCCTTTTATGAGGGGTTTGGAATTCCCAGCCACTCTTCTGATTCCCAGCCACTCTTCTGAGAAGAGATGAAGGTGAGCATCTTGAAGGGACCGATATTGTCACTGGGTGGACCTAATGCGTTCCGGTCCGCACGCGCGACAGTGGCAATGTGATTGTGGCGATCAAGCAGGCCCACTCGTTCTTTCCAGACGCGCACTGCCCTGACGACACCCTATGCCGCCGGTCTGCACGCTTCGGAGACGTAGGACCGAAGGTCGGCGACATTCACAGCGGACGTGGCGTGATCCGGGTCGAGCACGGCAAGGGCTGCAAGGACCGCATGGTTATGCTCTCGGCGCAGCTTCTGCACATCCTGCGGGTCGACTGGTGACTAAGGAAACCGCAGGGCTGGCTGTTTCCGGACGGGATGCAAATCGCCCGCATCGACGTTCAGGTATTGTACTCGGCCGGCCGCTCGGCGCGTGCGGCCGCCGAACAATTCCTGTCGCAACCGCCATGCCCCAAGGCCCAAGGAAAGTCCTGCCGGGAATGACTCGCCGCGCGGCAGGACCAGCTTCTGCCGATCCTACTCCCACGTGGTGTTTATGCTGCCGGCCGAGATCGCCGCAATCGCCTTCCAGAACAAGGCGGCGATGTACACGATCCTGTCCAAGGCGGCCGCCGAGACGGATTCATCGTCAGTTTATGACGGCGGCAGCGAGATCGTCATTGGCAATGTCGCAAACTTACACAGGGTGGACCTACACCTCTTGCTGAGAGATCCTTTAGAATCGGGTTGTCCAACATCTGCTAGCGCCCGTTGAGGATTCCCAGTCGTATGATGTATCAGGATCTCGTGCGTGGATCACTGTTGCAGGGCATCATAAAATCCGCGCACGCCGTTCCCAATAAATGGTTCGGGCAGGAAGCCCGGTTTTTTGCACAGGGCTTCCGGGCGCCAGTCCGAGTCGGGCAGCCGCCGTCCATCTGGAAACGCGATAGCGCCACCCGGGAGATTATATTGGCGATCTGTATGCCATAAGGCGCATACTTTGCGAGCAGCGGATCGTACTGCATCCGTTCGTCGATACAGCCCGACAGGAATCGAGCAAAGCAAGTGCAGATCAAAGACGTCCTCCTTGCGCCTGGCAATGGTGCATTTTTCTATGACGACCAAGATGCGATCAGGGCCGGCGTCCCGCACGACGGTTTCATCTATGTGGGCCAACCTGTCACGATCGGCTTCAAAGCCATTCGTGTTCCAGCGTCTTCGCTTAGTGTCGGATTGGTCCTTACCGACGACACTGTTGTCTGGGGCGACATGATGAGCGTCCAGTACTCTGGTGCTGGCGGACGCGATCCGTTGTTCGATGTCGATCAAGTCTCGGATCTGACGTCTCAGATATCGACACGGCTTCTTGATGTTAATGCATTTCGCTATCTTGATGCCTGCGCGAAGGTCCTCCAGCCATTAACGCATAAGCGGCTACCTTTGGCTGTTGAGTATGGCGTCAGCCAGGCTCTCCTTCGTGCCGCAGCTTATCTCCACCGAAAGACGATGGCGGAGATCGTATGCGCGGAGTTTGGCCTGCCGCTGCCCACGCGCAGAATTCCAATTTACTGCCAGAGCGGCGACGCCCGCGAAATCAACGTAGACAAGATGATTTTGAAGGCGGTCGATGTGCTTCCTCACGGCTTGATCAACTCACGGGCGAAATTCGGAGCTGGCGGTCAGACCTTCATGGAGTTCGTGAGGTGGGTTGCGAGGCGTACGCGCGAGATCGGCCGCCCCGGGTATAATCCCGTGCTGCATTTCGATGTTTATGGCTGGATCGGCCAGGAAATCGGCTTGGAGCCGCAATGCATCGCCGACTTTATCTGTAAGGTTGTAGATACCGTCCCGGATTTCAGGCTCAACATCGAGTCCCCGGCGGATTTTGGTTCGACCCAAGCTCAAATTGAGAACTACGCCAAGATCGTATCGATTTTGGACAACCGGGGTTCCAGCGCGCGCCTTGTCGTGGATGAGAGATGTAATACGCTTGAGGATATTCGGCTCTTTGCCGAAGCCAAGGCTGCACATCTGGTCCAAATCAAGACGCCCGATGTCGGCTCAATTGCCGATACGGCGCGCGCAGTTCTCATCTGCAAGGAAAACAAGGTCGGAGCTTATGTCGGGGGAAGCTGTACCGAGACAGATCTCTCCGCCCAAGCTTCTGTCCACATATCGGTGGCAACTCAGGCCGACATGATGCTCGCAAAGCCCGGAATGGGTGTCGACGAGGCATTCTCAATAGTTGGGAACGAACAAAATCGGTTGCTGGCGATGCTGAACCGTCGTCGGACTCGAAACGAAATTGTTGGATGATTAGCGCGGTATGTCGGCAATGCAGAATAGCCTTGAGGGGATCACCGTCGTTGCCGTGGAGCAGGCTGTGGCCGCGCCTTATGCGTCATCTCGCCTTGCGGATGCCGGCGCCCGAGTGATCAAGATTGAACGGCCGGAAGGGGACTTTGCCCGAAGCTACGACAAGTTGGTTCGGGGGCAGAGCGCCTACTTCGTCTGGCTCAACCGGGGCAAGGAGTCGGTCTGTCTAGACCTGAGGTTGGAGGCGGACCGCGAGGTTCTCGACACGCTCATTGCCAGTGCAGACGTCTATATCCAGAATCTGAAACCGGGCAGCATTGAAAAACTGGGTTTCGCGTCTGCGGATCTCCGTCGACGTTTTCCGCGGCTGATCACCTGCGAGATCTCTGGATTCGGGAACACAGGGCCGTATTCCCATTTGAAGGCCTATGATCTCATCGTCCAGGCCGAAACAGGTCTATGCGCGATCACTGGCAACCAACAAGGGCCCGCGCGTGTAGGGGTCTCGGTTTGCGACATTTCGGCGGGCATGACAGCACATAGCGCCATTCTTCAGGCGCTGTATCACCGTGAGGTCACCGGTGAAGGCACCAGCATCCAGGTGTCACTGTTCGATGCGGTCGCTGACTGGATGAACGTGCCAGTTCTGCAAAACGACTATGGCGGCTACCATACCGTACGCGCCGGCGTGAAACACCCGTCCCTGGCGCCGTATGGCGCCTATAGTAGCGCCGACGGTACGGACGTCATCTTTTCGGTTCAGAATGACCGGGAATGGGTAAGTTTCTGCGAGAAATTCCTGAAGCAGCCGGAGCTTACACGCGCGCCCGGTTTTGCCGACAATATGGAGCGTCTCGGTAATCGTGCGCAGCTCGACGAGATCATTAAACGGCGGTTTTCCGAACTGTCCTGCCACGAAGCAATGCAGGAGCTCGAGGCGGCCGGTTTGGCATTTGGCCGATTGAACGAAGTGTCGGATGTTTCGAAGCATTCGCACCTTCGCAGGGTCGAGGTCGCCACACCCGAAGGAATTGTCGAGACGATAGCGCCTGCGGCTATCTTCAACTCCGAGCACCCGTCGCTGCGCCCGGTTCCGGCTCTTGGCGCTCACACCGAGGCTGTCCGCGAGGAGGTTTTGGGGCTTTTGCGAAAAAGAGCGGCGTCAGCGTGAGCGCGCGTTTCGGTAACGTGAGTGCGCTCGCGATTTCCAAAGAACCTGTCTACCTTGGATCATCTCAAGGCGTCGGCCATCCAGCAAACTCATTGCCACCGCCCTCGGGAGGATCGGCCGCAGGGGCTACTCCATGATCAAGCACACTTTTGCGGCCGTTTAAAGCGCGATGGCTTTACCACGCTGGAGATCCCTGCTCTTCGTTCCCGCTCACGTTAAGCGCTTTGTGAAGACGGCCAATGAGCGGGGTGCAGATGGCGTCATTCTCGACTTGGAGGATTCTGTTCCCCAGGACCAGAAGGGCGAGGCACGGAAGCAGCTTTCTGAATCTGTGGCAAAGGTGGCGCGTGCGGGCGCATCTGTTTTGGTCCGCGTGAATCATGGCCTACGCGCCTTGGCGGCCGATCTCGATGCAGCCGTGATGGCGGGTGTTGACGCACTCGTTCTTCCAAAGACGGATTCCGCAGAGTGGGTAACAGAGATCGCGAATGCGGTTTCGGAACTTGAACGGGAAAGAAATCTTCCGCCGGGAGGCATCCGGTTCCTTGCCCAGATCGAGACCCCAGGCGCCTTGCAAAGACTCGCGGCCATTGCGTCGGCGCATCCAAGGATGGTCGCAATGGCGCTTGGTCCTGAAGACTTCAGTGCCGCTGTTGGCGGCGGCCCGGAATTTGATCTGCTCCTGGCCCCGAGCCTTGCCGTGCTGTTCGCTGCCCGTGCGGCCGGATTGCTCCCTTTGGGCTTTGTTGGAAGCATTGGCGAGTTCTCGGACACCTATAAACTTCGTGAAGCCGCAGCGCATGCGCGGCGGCTTGGCTTTGCCGGAGCTTTGGCGATCCATCCGGCACAAGTGGCCATATTCAATGAAGCCTTCTCGCCGAGCGCACAGGAGCTCGAGTGGGCCCGTCGTGTTCTCGCGGCGCAAAAAGATGCGGCAGGGCAGGGCCGAGGCGCTTTCGCCTTCGAGGGAAAGATGGTCGATCAACCGGTGATCCGAAGGGCCCAAGAAATTACCGCCGCGGGTCCGGACACCGACTTGGGCGTTTGAGTCTTCTGCGGCTGATTTAGAGTAGACTGGGTGCGTCGTGGCACAATTATTGCTGTCGCGCCATCGCATTTCGAGATAGATTACATAAATTGGAGTTCGCCCTCGGAAGAGTACCGTGGAAATCAGGCAATTAAGATACTTCGTCGGCGTGGTCGAAGCAGGCAGTTTCACGAAAGCTGCGGGCTTCCTTAATGTCGCCCAGAGTGCGCTGAGTCTGCATGTGCGTCAGTTGGAGGAAGGCTTCGGCACTCAGCTTCTTATACGCGATAGAACCGGGGTAAGCGTCACGGCGTCAGGAGCCAAACTGCTCGAGCGGGCGCGGTCGATTCTCAAAGAAATTCGACTTACCGAGGTGGAATTGACCAACACAGCCGCTTCCCCTGCCGGGGAGGTGACTATTGGCATTCCGTCTGGAGCTGCTCGCGTCCTGAGCGGTCCGCTGCTTGAGGCGGTGAGAAACGAACTGCCCAAGGTTTCCCTCAAGATGGTCGAGGGCATGACGGGACCGTTGGAGGAGTGGATGGCCGCTGGACGCTTCAATCTGGCGGTTCTGTACCGCACCGCAGACAGTGTGGGGCGAATGACGGTGCTAGCGCGCGAAGATCTTTGTCTGGTGGTTCCGTCCGGCGAGCCACCGTTTGAAGATGCGATATCTCTGGCCGACCTGCATGCATTCCCCCTGGCGGTTCCCATGCGCAACAACAATGTCAGGCGTTCGGTGGCTGATGTCGTCGCACAACACGGTTGCGCGCTGGACGTCAAGTTTGAAGTGGACTCCCTCTCAACGATCATCAGCATGGTCGTAGAGGGAAAAGCGCATTCTATTCTCGCCCCGTCTGCGGTTCAGAAAGAAGCCTCCCAAGGGCTGGTCCGGACTGTCAAGATCGTCGATCCGGTGATTACCCGCTCCGTGGTGCTTGCTGTAAATCCGAAAGATGAGCGTTCTGCGGCCGTTTCTGCGGTCCGCAAGCTCATTCCGAAGGTCGCCAGAGAATTGATTGAAATCCGGGACTGGGCAGCGGTGGCGCCTGAGGCGACCTGACAACCTAACCTGTAAAGATGGCATAATCTTTTGCGGCCATCAGGACCAGACCGATCTGGATTCCAGATGGATTTCGGCGATATTCGATATTTGACCCGCCGCGACCATCGCGATGAAACTGGCTCAAGCGAGTTCAGCAGTCTCGATATCGAAACTGCGCTCGTATGGCAAGAATTCAGTCAAGTGGAGCCCGCGATGTCCGACGCTAAGAGTTACGAGCTCTTCATTAACGGCAAATGGCGAGCCGGTGGTAGCCGAGCCACTTTGCCGGTGATCAACCCGGCGACGGAGGAGGTATTTGCCTCAGTGGCCTCGGCTACGGTTTCAGACTTGGATGAAGCTCTTGCTTCGGCAGAACGCAGCCGCAGGGCGTGGTCCTCACGACCCGCCAAAGAGCGTGGCGAGATCCTCGTCTCTGCCGCCAGCATTCTGGCAGAGAAAGCTGGCGCCGCAGCCAGGGACCTGTCGTCCGAACAGGGAAAGACGATTGCCGAAGCGACAGGAGAATACGCGCGCGCAGTCGAAACGCTGGAATGGAATGGCCGGCATGCCGATGAGTTGTCGGCCCCGATTCCGTTGGGCTCGAACAGGATGATAGCCCCCGAGCCGCTCGGTGTCGTCGCTGCATTTACGCCATGGAACTATCCGGCCGTTCTTATCGCCCGCAAGCTCGCCCCCGCGCTGGCGGCAGGCTGCCCGGTGATCCTCAAAGGGGCCGAGGAGACGCCAAGCGTGGCTGTCCATATCGTGGAATCTTTGCGTCAAGCAGGGATACCGGAAGGCGTGGTCAACCTGGTGTTCGGTGTTCCTGTGCATATATCGCGGCATCTGCTCAGTTCGCCAATTGTGAAAGTCTTGACGTTCACGGGGTCGACCGCTGTTGGAAAACAGCTGGCCACGCTGGCCGCGAATAATTTGCAGCGCTGCATCCTTGAGCTGGGTGGACATTCCCCGGTTATTGTGTGCGAAGATGCGGATCTGGCAAAGGCGATACCGGCTATTTCGGAATACAAATTCGAGTGCGCGGGCCAGAGTTGTAATGCGCCCAGCAGGATTCTTGTCGCCCGATCCCGCTATGAGGAATTCCTGTTCCGGATGACGGAGGCGGTCCGAAAAATCAGGATCGGACCACCGGATGACCCTGCAACGCAAATGGGGCCAATGGCAAACGCGCGGCGAATAGAGGCCATGCAGCGCCTGACCAAGGATGCGGTAGAAGGCGGCGCCCGCATCGAGATCGGTGGTATCCCCCTTGACCGACCGGGGTTTTACTGGCCGCCAACCATCCTGACGGGCGTACCGAAGGAAGCGAGAGTGCTTCATGAAGAGCCGTTCGGACCGATCCTCACTGTGGCGCCTTTCGATACGATCGAAGAGGCGATCGATGAAGCCAACGCCACGGAGTACGGTCTGGCCGCCTACTTGTTTACTGGCGCGGCCGATACGCAACAGAAGCTTGTCAGCGGTCTTTCTGCGGGCGCTGTTAGTGTGAATTACCTGAAAGGGGTTTCCGCGGATGCCCCTTATGGAGGCGTCAAGCAAAGTGGCTATGGATATGAAGGCGGCGAGCAGGGGGTGCGAAGCTTCCAGATTCTGAAAATGGTCAATGGCCTCGGTTCATTTGGATAAAATCCGGTGGGAAACAGAACACGGACCATCGCCGGTAGCGACATCACAAGGAGCGTCGCCGACGCCCTTCAGTACATCTCGTACTATCATCCTCCAGATTATATCCGGTCTCTTTCTCACGCATACACGCGAGAACAGAGCCCGTCGGCGAAGAATGCCATAGGTCAGATTCTGCTGAACTCCCGCATGGCGGCCTTTGGGCGGCGCCCGATTTGTCAGGACACCGGACTTGTGGTTGTCTTCGCAAAGGTCGGCATGGATGCCCGTATTAAGTCAACGGCCAGTTTCGCTGATCTTGTGAATGAGGGCGTACGTCGAGCCTATCTCGATCCGGACAATCCCCTTCGGGCATCGATCGTTGCGGATCCCCTCGCTAGACGGGTCAACACCCGCGACAACACGCCGGCAGTTATCCATGTCGACCTGGTGCAAGGTAACCAGATTGAGATCACCATCGCCGCAAAAGGCGGCGGGTCGGAGAACAAGGCACGTTTTACCACCCTCAATCCCAGCGCCTCCGTTTCCGACTGGGTGGTCAATACCGTTTCGACCCTTGGCAGCGGGTGGTGTCCACCTGGACTGATCTCTGTCGGCATCGGTGGTAGCGCTGAAAAGGCGATGCTGCTGGCCAAGGAGGCCATGAACGAGCCCATCGATATGGCGGAACTGATCGCAATGGGGGCGTCAAGCGCAGAGGAGGGGCTGCGGATTGAGCTTTATGAGCGGATCAACGCGCTTGGTATCGGCGCCCAAGGCCTTGGTGGTCTAACGACAGTCGTTGACGTCAAGGTTGCGACCTATCCTACTCATGCGGCGTCCAAGCCTGTGGCGCTCATCCCGCAATGCGCCGCCAACCGGCACCTGAAGTTTACTTTGGACGGCTCTGGACCCATCAGCCTCCAGCCGCCCGATTTGCGCGAATGGCCCGACATCGGAGCCGACGAATTGAACCCAGCCGGCGTCCGGCGGGTCAATTTAGATACGCTGACGAAGGAAGAGACGGCATCGTGGCGCTGCGGTGAAACGCTCCTGCTGTCTGGAAAGATACTGACGGGCCGTGACGCTGCCCACCAACGAATGATCGAGCTGCTCGATGCCGGCAAGCCGCTTCCGGTCAACCTGCGGGGACGCGTGATCTACTACGTCGGCCCCGTCCGGGCAGTGAGGAATGAGGTCGTTGGACCCGCTGGTCCAACAACCTCCAGCCGCTTGGACGATTTTACGGACAAGGTGCTCGCCGAAACCGGCCTTTTCGCGATGGTCGGCAAAGCGGAAAGGGGACCGGCGGCCATCGAGTCGATTGTAAGACACAAAACGCCCTATCTTGCTGCAGTGGGTGGCGCTGCGTACCTGATTTCAAAATCGATTAAGAAGGCGCGGATCGTTGCCTTTGAAGACCTGGGCATGGAAGCCATCTATGAATTCGATGTGCAGGACATGCCTGTTATCATGGCCGTCGATGTTGAGGGAAACTCCATTCACAATTCCGGGCCTCTTGAGTGGCGTAAGCGTATGGCGGCCGACAGCATCGCACGAAACATTGGCATTTGAGCCTTCCCGGCCAGCTCGGTCGGCAGGATCGATTCCATTTCGAAAACGGCTTGAGAGCAGAAGGTGTCATGAAGGCAAAACCCAATCCTGTGCGCCTGGACGCCTGGGATATCCGGATTCTTTCAGCAATTCAGTCGGACGGTAGGATTTCAAAAACCGAGCTTGCGAAGCGCGTTCATCTATCGGCCTCGGCCTGCTCGGATCGGCTCCGTGCACTCGAAGCTGCAGGGATTATTGAGGGATTCTACGCTCGGCTGAGTCCAGCCCTCATTGGTGGCATGATCTTTGTAATGGTGGAGGTCGTGCTGGACCGTCATCGCCTCGAGGACCAAAGACACTTCGAGGTTGCGATCCAAGAATTTCCGGAAATCTTGGATTGCTGGGCAATCGGGGGAAGGATCGATTATCTGATGCGCGTCGCGTCACTTTCCATGGCTGCTTATCAGGACTTCATGGAGGGGTTGCTGCGGGCAGGCTTGGGGATCGATCAATACTACAGTCTTGTGGTGACCAAACCTGTGAAAGCCAACGCGCCGATCCCCCTATCTGCATTAAGGCAACGGTAAACTCCCAAGCCTTGATTTCCACGGGATTGACTCTCCATTCCGCGAATTCCGCGGCGGAACACGCGCATTCCCGTGAAACCCAAAGGAACGCTTCCCCTATAAGAGGCGGCCGGTCGAGCGTCCTCTCAATCAACGGGAGAAGGGGGATTGCCAGAGCTATCTTGAAACCACGCAACTGCGAGAGAAGGATCGAAGCTTATGGCTGCGAAAGAGAAGTTCAAGTTCAAAATCGAAAACGACAACTATGAATGGGACAACCGGTTCATAACCGGCCTCGAGGTGCGAGGCGTAGGTCCTGGCATACCAGATAGCATGGACCTTTATGTGAAACGGCCGGGCCAGCCCGGCCAGTTGGTTGGGCGCGATGACCGAATCGATTTGTTGCCACCGGGGATCGAAAAGTTCTACGCCCAAGATGCAAGTTCCGAAGCCGGAAATGAATAATGTCTCTGTTGTTCGATTCCGATTACGAGACACTCCACAAAGCCGGCGTCAATTTTGAAGAAGAAGAGAGCACCCGTTTTCTTATATTCAAAAGCTTTCCGCTGCCGGAAGGAATTTATCAGGGGGGTGGTAAACCAGCAGACGTGGTCGATGTCTTGTATGTTATTCCGGAGAATTACAATAGCTCGGGTGGCGACATGTTCTGGGTTCACCCACGCCTCCATCGGGCTGACGGCAAGCCAATACCAAATACTGGCGGGCCTGGTCCCAATGAGGATTCGCGTATGCACAAGGGGACAGTGTTTTGCCGGTGGTCCAGACACTGGTATAAAAATCCCTGGAAGCCAAAGGTCGACGACGTCCAGACTATCATGGACCGGATCTCGTGGGCGTTTAAGTACCCTGACGCGAGGCGCTCATGAACGGACATCGCATTTCGATTGTCGGTTCTCTCGATGATAGGCTCAAGAGCTGGTTGACCGGGCACCCTGACGGCGACGAGCGCGGCGCGCTCGTCCTCTTCCGCAAAATTGAGAGAGCTGTACTGGGTCTGCCGCCGTCAGCGCGTTTTGTGGCTGTTGACGTGATTGAGATGGATGGCGACTGGGTGCTGGACAGCTCCCCGGTGCACTTGCGCATTAATCTCCGCAAGTTCCAGGATATCTACTTTCGTTGCGAGCAGGAGCGGCTCGAGCTGGGGTTTGCCCATAGTCACCCAAGGGGCGTTCTGGATTTCTCGACGAAGGATGATCAGAACGAACAAAGCATTCTGAGGGGATACGCTGGCTGCAATGGCCCTGAGGTATCACTTGTTGCTATGATTTTGGCCGATGGACATTGGCGTGCGAGAGTTCGGCCGGGTGCGGCCCCTAACCGCGCGACTGACGTCCGGCATGTCTGTGTGCTCGGGATGGAACTGGCAGTTCACATCAGCAACAGGGTCGATGCTGCACCATCGGAAGTGCTAAGGCGCCAAGAAGCTGCCTTTGGCGAACCATTCAACGAGAAGCTCAGATCGTTGCGCGTAGCAATCGTCGGAGGAGGCGGAACAGGGTCTTCAGTCGCCACACTCATCGCTCGCGCGGGTGTAGGCGAACTCGTCATTGTCGATGGCGATTTGCTCGAAGATAGCAATCTCAACCGCGTCCGCGGATATCGCCGTTGCGATGTAGGCGAGAGCAAAGCTGCCACATTAGCCCGATACATCGGAGATCTGGGCCTGATGGTGACTGTCGTTGCCATTGAGGCGTATGTGAACGAGTCTCCAGAAGCGGTCGATGCGATTTCCAGCGCCGACCTGGTGTTCGGCTGTACTGACGATGTCGCTGGAAGGGAAGTTCTCAATCAAGCCGTGTACTATTACTGCCAAGGGCTTATCGACTGCGGGCTCACCGGCAAGATTGGTCTCGACCAGGACCGTCAGCCGTACCTACGTGATCATAGAGGCCGGGTTAGCACAGTTCTTCCCGAATCTGGTGGGTGCCTAAGATGCCAAGGCGTCGTCACTGAGGAAAAGCTCAGCTACGAGAGTGCACTGAAGGCGCGCCCGAAGCTGGCGGAGTTGGATCCAGAGACGCTCCGGGAAGAGTATTATCTGGTCGGGGGCGGGGAGCGGGCGCCCGGAGTAGGTTCCTTCACCAGTGCGACTGCCGACGTGGCGGTAGCGACATTATTTGATCTGGTGCGGCCCTTTCGGCGGCTTCCGAGCGACATTCGCCGCGACAATATATGGTACGACTTCGTGCACATGGTGATTTACAGCAATATGCCAAAGGACAACGCTGATTGTTTTTGCTGCGGTCCACATGGTTTATTGCTCGCGCCAGAGAATGGCTATCGGCTCAGCATGCCGTCACTAGGCAAGCTGTATTGATTCGCATGTGGTTCTGGCTGCTAAGACTCCTGCGGTGGCTAGAGGAAGTCATTCTCGGTCGACGCAGTCCAAAAACACCGGCGGACCGAAATCCTTCTAAGGTATCACCCGCGGACATATTTTTCGCTCGCACCTATGTGGTAGAAAAGAGCCCTTCGAATGACACGGTTCGGCCGGGACAGTTCATCAGCGTCGTGCACAAGGGCCGACCATACTGGGCACTCTTTAGGTGTCCCTGTGGGTGTGGCGATGTGGTTTCGTTGCCAACGCACGCGCCACATGACCCCAGGTGGCGCATTGAGGTGAGCCTGGAGGGCCGGCCAACGTTGCATCCCTCTGTTTGGAGAACCAAGGGATGCCTAAGCCATTTCTGGCTCAGCGACGGAAGAGTCTACTGGTGTGAAGACACAGGTGTCGAGCCTTGCCGAGCCCGACCAGACTTATATGCAAGAAAACTCTAGAGCAGGACCTGGAGCCGACGACGCGTTTGCGTGTGACGAGGGCCAGTGCGGGTGATGGGATGCAATCCACTTTGATTAGGGGATGATGGCAAGAGCGAGTCTTGGATGGTGCTCTTGTGGGCTCCGGCTGACGCATGTGAGTACGGCAACACGTTAGACTTCCCATTCGTGTTCGCAGGGCGAATATCCGCGCGTAGACGCCGCGTCAGCCCAACTTTCTATGCGCTAAGGCTGCATCGTCGGGCTTCGGTAATGCGTGCAGCATAAAACATCACGCTGGGCGAGACGGTTGGAGCGGCATAGACCGAGCGGTCGATTGAGCCCGGACTTCTGGGCGAGTGGCCGCTTACGCATGGCAGTAGATGCAAAAGTCTCGTTGTGATTACGGTGACGCATTCCTCACCTATCTCGAGCAGGTTCTGTGGTTACCTTGTATCAGGAGGACGGCCTGGTGTCCGCTCGTTGGGCAAAAGTACGCTCCCAAGCCTGATTTCCACGGCATCTGATCCCGATTCCGCGAATTCATCGGCCAAAACGTGCTTTCCCGCGAAATTTGAGAGGTGTTTCCGGTATACTGCTTGCTAATGAGCTGGCCGGCCTAGTGCCCCTGCCATTGTATCGCGAGGAGAGGGACATGCGCTTGAGCAATCTGGGAACAGAGCAACTCCGGGAGAAGGATAGAAGCTTCGTCTTCCATCCTTCTACGCATCTGGCCAAGCACAGCCGAGGCGAAACGCCAAATAGGATTATGGCCGGTGCGGACGGCGTCTATATCTGGGACACCGAAGGCCGAAGGAGCCTCGACGGTTTCGGAGGGCTCTACTGCGTCAACATGGGATATGGATGCACGGAGATCGCCGAGGCCATTGCTAGGCAAGCACACGAATTGCCGTTCGCGCACGTCTATGCCGGCCAAGGTACGGAGCCGGTCGCCCTGTTGGCAGAGGCCGTGGTCGAGTATTTCGGTCAGAACATGCGAAGGGTCTATTTCGGCCTCTCCGGTTCCGATGCTAACGAAACCAACATCAAGCTGGTCTGGTACTATAATAACATTCTTGGCCGGCCCGAAAAGAAAAAGATCATCTCGCGAAATCGCGGCTATCACGGGTCTGGATTGGTCACGGGTAGCCTAACTGGCCTTCCCTTCTTTCACAACTTCTTCGACCTGCCTCTGGATTTGGTGCGCCATACAACCACGCCGCACTATTACCGCCAGGCGCGTATCGAGGAGAGCGAGGAAGCGTTCTCCCAGCGCTGTGCCGATGAGCTTGAAGCCTTGATCCTGGCCGAAGGACCGGAAACGGTTGCAGCTTTTATCGGAGAGCCGGTACTTGGGACAGGAGGTATTGTGCCGCCCCCCACAGGGTACTGGACGTCCATTCAAGCGGTGCTCGACAAATACGATATCCTTCTAATCGCCGATGAAGTGGTCTGCGGCTTCGCGCGAACCGGCGAGAAGTTCGGTTCCCACCTGTATAACATGCGTCCGGATTTCGTGACCATCGCAAAGGGTTTGAGTTCCGCCTACCTCCCCATCTCCGGGTCAATCATTGGCGACCGCGTCTGGTCGGTTTTGGAACAAGGAACTGAGAAGCACGGCGCACTCGGCCACGGCTGGACATATTCGGGGCACACGCTTTGTGCCGCAGCCGCGCTCGCCAATATTCGACTGCTTAAAGAAAAAAATATTTTGGAGCATGTCCGCGATGTTGGACCGTATTGGCAAGACCGGATGAAGGCCGAGCTGGCGGGACATCCCATCGTTGGTGAAGTTCGCGGAGTGGGTATCCTGTCGGCCGTAGAGATGATGCGGGACCCAAAACAAAGGATACCATTCGAACCCGACCTTCAGGTCGGGGTGCGCACTGCAGCTGCTCTGTTTGAGAATGGTGTCATCGGACGGGCCATGCCGCATGGCGACATCCTCGGTTATGCACCCCCCCTGATCATTACCCGAAAAGAGATCGACATCATTGTCGACGCGACGGTAAAGTCGGTCGATACCACCTATCGCGCGCTGAAGGCCGAGGGTGCCGTATGATTTTGCGATCGCGAAGGAGTGAATCCGGAGGCAGGCATGTCCCTGCGCGCTACTGCGCCGAGCAGACCCAAAACTGTTGAATTCCAGATATCTGATCTTGAGCATGCTCCGGACTATTTCAGTCACGATTTGCAACCGAATCAGTTCTGCCGCCGCTGTCCTGTCGCCCAACAACCAGGACCTCTGTGCGGCGCGCCCTGCGGGTGTACCTCCCCGCCGGCAGGGCGCCCTTTTTGACCCACGTAATCAGAATCATTATGGCCCGTCCGGAATCGAGGGTCTGGTAAGGGTCATCGGCACGTTCCGATGCATATTGAGCTTAGACGCGCCTTTACATCATTGCAGCGGGCCACGGTCGCCGGTTCCAAAGTGCGGCAACGCCGAAGATGTTTTCCTTCACATCACAAAGAGCAGAATAATCATTGCGGTGAATTTTACCACGTCAGGTATATAAAGGGACGATACTCACACGCCATCCCGTTCACAAGGAAAAGGCATTTTTAACATTGTTGAGACGATTTGCCTATCAAAGAAAAGAAAGCATCGCAACACTTCGTTCCGGATCACGGCGCCCCGGGTGGGGGATGAGCGGCTATCCGAATTGTTATGCTCGTGCCGACCCAAATTCCTGCAAAGGCTGGGTCAATGAAGGCTTTTGGTCAGCGCAGGATGATTTCTCCTGATTTGGACGGTGCAGGGGCGGTCATGATTTAATGCATGGAGATTCTCTGATTGAGCTGTTGAAAGATCATGAGGCGTCTGCCAGACGCCCATCGGGTGAGCCCAGCATGATTGGGATGACCGACGAAGATCGAAAGGGTGGCAGCATTCTGGAGCCTGGTCAGCCCAGCGACGCCCGCGAAGTCAATCGCGTTTGTCGGGACATACACGACGCAGCCGGAAGGCGTGCAGAAACAGGAAGAATCGAGCGCGACGATGACGAGGGACATGCCACTTGTTTTCGAGACATTCCTTGAAAGACTGTAAGCGATGTCCCGACGGCACCTTTCGGTGATCGGCGTGAAGGACGATGTTCGGAGCCTTTGAGGGCTTCGACACATGACGATTTCAGAGCTTACGCTTAAATCCAGCGATCACGAGCCCGCGCGC
>NZ_RZSN01000110.1:0-20785 GCF_003997315.1 Mesorhizobium sp. M1A.F.Ca.IN.020.04.1.1 | reverse complement strand
GGCAACCTCCTTGCCGGAGCCGGCCTTTGCCGCCCGCGCCGCGACGAGATCGCTGGTCAGCGTGCGGACTTCCGCAAGGTCGATGCCGGTGAGCCCGGCGATCCGATCCTGCGGCAGCCCCGACAAGCCCGAGCACGCGCCTGCCATGCCGGCGGCGATGGCGCCGATCGTGTCGGTGTCACCACCGAGATTGGCGGCAATGACGGCTGCCCGCCATGCATCGCCTTGCGCCACCTCCAGCACCGCGAATGCCGCCGGCACCGATTCCTGGCTGGCGACGCCGGTGCCGACCAGGTCGACGATCAGCCTGATTGCGTCGTTCTCGGTCTTGCCGCGAACCAGCTCCTGCGCCCAGAGGATGCGCGCAGCGATATCGCCGCCGGTCATCCAATGGCCGAGCGCGGCGCCGAGTCTCGCCGCTGCGACGGCATGGCCGGATGCGGCGCGCCAGTCGCCGCCCGAAACGCCGAGACTGACGGCAGCAGCGACGGCGGCAGCGGAGGCAATGGCGATCGAAGTGTTATGCGTGGCCCGGCAGGTTTCGGCCACCTTGGCGACCAGCGCGTCGAGCGGCTCCGGCGGCATCATGATGCCGACAGGCGCGATGCGCATGGCAGCGCCATTGGTGTCGCCGCCGCGTCCCGCCTCTTCCGCCGGCACGCCCTCATTGATCGCATCGATGGCGCGCTTGGTCGATGGGCCAAGCAGGTCGTAGCTGCCGCGCGCCTTGACGTCCCGCTCCCAATCGAGCAGCGCGTTGACCCAGCGCTCATGGTCGAAGCGATCGCCGGAGCTGACCAGGATGCGGCCAAGCAGCAGCGCCTGCTCGGTATCGTCGGTAATGGCGCCTGCCGGCAGCCCCTTGGACACCGGATGGTCGGCTGCGGGCACGACGAAATCGTCGACATGGCCGTAAAGCTCGGCGATACGGGCGGGTGACAGAAGCTGCGTCGGCATGCCCAGCGCATCGCCCAGCGCGCCGCCGATGAGCGCGCCCATTGCCCGATCCATCATATCCGCCGCGCCCATGCTCAAAATTCCAGATGCAGCGCGAAATGCGCCGGGTTGAGCAGGCTGGTGACGAATTCGATGGCGCGCCCGTCGGCGGCGCGCGTCAGCCGCCGCGTCCTGAGGAAAGGCGTGCCCGGCGCGCAGTCGAGGATGGCGGCATCCGCGGCGCTCAGCATCTCGATGTCGACCCACTCCTCGCCATGGTCGGGCACCAGCCCTGCGCCGCGCAAAGTCTGGTGCAGCGAGCCTTCGCGAAGCCCGCGCAGCGGTACCTCTTCCAACTCGGGCGACAGCGGCAGGCGGCTGCGCTCGATCGAGATCGCGTGACCGTCGTCCGCGTTGGTGCGCACGCGGTCGACGGCGATGAAGGACGGGTTTTCGACACCGAGTCTCGCCGCGAGTTGGGCGTCCTCGATGACCTCGAGCCTCAGAGTCCGGGTCTCGGCATTGGCGCCGGCATTGGCAAGCGCGCGCGACCAGCCGATCGCGTCGTCGACCGGCATGCCGTCGAAGGTGACGAAGGAGCCGATGCCGACCTTGGTGGTGATCAGTCCGCGATTGGACAGCTCCTCCAGCCCTTTGCGGACCGTGTTGCGACTGACGGAGAAGCGCTGAACAAGCTCGTTCTCGCTCTGCAGGCGGTCGCCGAAACCGAGCACGCCGGAGCGGATCTCGTGCTCCAGAACAGTCGCGATCTGCTCGGGCTTGCCCGTGCCGGGGGTGAGCTGCATCGCGCGACGGGCCATATCAATACCTGTTCAATGAACCTGTATAATCCTGTTCAATATTGGATTTGGACCGGCGAGTCAATGTCGTTGTTACGACCGTCGCGCTCCTCTCGCCTGCCTGTTGTTGTGCCGGCGTCGCAGAAGGTGCGAGGAACCCGCCAAAGGCGCGTGGCAAATCGTGGCCAGCCGTGCCGGCAACCTGCTCAAACTGCAACGCGAGACGCCGCGGGTGGCGTAAGCCGAGGCGGCGACGCCTTGAGCTAAACCAGTTCCACTTCGGCCATGTCCGCAATCATCGCATTACCGAGGCGACGTATTCAGACCGGCGGACCCGAATGCGAAGCCCGCGCTATTTTCCGAGCCAATTCAAGAAAGCCGAACAAATGCGGCGAGCGGTTGTCTCGTCGATAGTTGAGTGAAAGCTCGGTTCCCGGATTGTGGCCTTCGTATTTCCGATAGACAATGCCGGGCCGCTGATTTTCACTGACCGATGCTGGCACGACCGAGATGCCGACGCCAACCGAAACCAGGCTCATCGCTGTAAGATAGTCCTGGGCCATGACCTGCAAGGCAGGAACAAAGCCGTCGACCTTGCATACGTCGAGCACATAGTCCGCGTAACTTGGCCGTGGGCGCCGCGGAAAGAGGACGAAAGTAGCATTCTTGAAATCTGCGAGATGGAATGGTTGCTCACGATTGGCATAGCTGTCGGGAAGCGCCAGCACGAGCGGTTCCTTCATGAGCGTTTCGGCTTTGACCTCCGCGTCTTCGATCGACGGGCGCGCCACCGCAATGTCGATTTCCCGCTGAATCAGGGCTCGTCGCAACTCGGCATTGTTCATGGCCGAAAGCGCCAGCTCGATATCCGGATGCGCGGCCCGGAAAGCCCTGATGATGTTGGGCAGAACACCGAAGGTTGCCGTTCCGACGAACGCGATCCGCAGGCGTCCCGCGACGCCCTGGCCGATCCGCATCACCTCGCGTTCCGTCTGGTCGACGCGTTCGAGGATTTCCCTTGCCCGCTCCAGCAGCAATTCGCCTGCCTGGGTGAGCCGAATCTGGCTGCGGCTGCGGTCGAACAGGACCGCACCGATCTCCCGTTCGAACTGGGCGATCTGTCGGCTTAGTGGAGGCTGAGCAATTCCGAGCCGCGCCGAGGCGCGCCCGAAATGAAGTTCTTCGGCCACTGCCAGGAAATAGCTCAGCCGTTTGAAGTCCATCGCCGTCTGTCAGGCATCCATCAGCCGCGCAGGCACCCGCGTGACCCTTTCCAGTGCCTCCTTGAAATAGGCCCTGAAGGCAGTGGGGTTCTCGCTCATCGGAAAATGACCAAGATCCTTCATGATCGCAAGAGTGGAACCCTTGATCGCGGCTGCCGTGCGTTGCGCATCTTCAGGAGTGCAGGTCATGTCGTACTCGCCGCACATGATATGGACGGGCGTGCGCCGAGTGTCGATGGACGAGAGTCGGCCGACGAGGCTGTCATCGGACGTGTAAAAGCTGAGGTCTCCCCGAAAAACGCCTGGCCCGGACTGCATGAACATCCACAGTGTGGTCCAACGCTCTGCGTCGGGCGCCTGCGGCGCGATGTTGGCCGAGACCAGGGCGGCGCCCATTTCGCCGCCATGCGCATCGGGCCGGTGAAACCAGTCGATGTCATACCATGCCGGCTGGAAATCGGACGCCTCGATCGCGATGAAACCCGAAAAGGATTCAGGATGGAGGGCTGCCAGTTGCAGCGCAATCCTCCCACCCATCGAACATCCGGCCAGCAAAGGTTTTTCCAGCCCTGCCGCACCGCAGAATGCCAGCACCGTCTCCATGTAGGTCTCGGTCGAGAGCAGATACTCCTCGGTCTCGAACCCCTCCGGCGGCAGCGACTTTCCGTGCCATGGCATGTCGAAAGCGATGAACCGGTAGGACCTGGTGAATGCCTGATCGTTCAGGACGGACCGCCACTGCCGCGTGTCGGCGCCCGCCGTGTGAAGGCACACGACCGGACGGCCCTGGCCGGCTTCCTCGAAGTAGATGCGCTGCCGGGCATTTCCAACCGTCACATTGACATAGCGGCCCACGACCGGCTCGATCGAAGATCTCATGAGAAACCCTCCTTGCGTCCCAACGCCATGAATTCCTTGAAATACCGCAAGTTCTTGACCAGCGTCAGGATATCGCCGTCGATGCTGCCGTTTCCGTATTTCACCAGGCCGAAAATGTCATGGAAACCCGGCTTAGGCAGAGGTTGCCAGAATTCGCGTAATGCATCGCCCTTCGCTCGCAGCGCAAACCGCCAAGGAAGCTTCTTGCTCGGACCTTCCTTGATCTCGACAACCCTTCCCTTCTCGAAGGTCAGGTAGAATTCGTCCTCGTCGACCTCGATCAAAATGGTTTCGTTGAAGAGGCGGCCAAGCCGCAGCAAATGAGGTCTCCGCTCGAGGGCGGCCGCCATGTCGTCGAGTCGCTGGCGTAAGTTTCGAACGCGCGGCATGGTCGGTCTCACATCTTACGCGCCATCATGCGCACCTTGTCCTCGTCCAGCGTCACACCGAGCCCCGGCCCGGCCGGCACGCGTATTTCGAACTCCTCGAACACCAGCGGCGTAGCGACGAGATCCTCGACCAGTATTCGCGGGCCGAAATGTTCGCTCCCCCATTCGAGGCGAGGCAGTGTCGAGAAGACGGCCATGTGGGCCGCGGCGCCGATGCTGCTCTCCAGCAGGCAACCGCCGTAGAGCTCGATTCCAAACGACTGGGCGATGCCGGCGGCCCGCTTGAGTTCCAGAAGGCCGCCGCTTTTGACCAGCTTCAGCGAATAGACGCTGCCGCAGGCCTGCGTCGCCACGCTGGCCAGCTCCGAATTGGTGAACGCTGCCTCGTCGATGAGAAGCGGAATGCGCGTGCGGGCCGCGACGCGCGCCATCGCTTCGCGTTGGCTTGCTTGAACGGGTTGCTCGATCAACGCGACATTGAGTTCCTCAAGCGCAGGAAAAAGCCGGATGCAAAGCGCCTCGGTCCACGCCTGATTGACATCGACGATCAGCTTCACGTCGTCACCTAGGCCGGCACGAAGATGTTGCAAGCGCACGATGTCAGCCTCAGGCGAGTTGAAGCCGAGCTTGATCTTGAAATCCTTGTGGTGGCGCAGCCGGAGCTTTTCCCTCGCCTCCTCGAGTTCTTGCCCGGCATCACCCGAGGCAAGCGCCCAGATGACACCCATCCGATCTCTGACCTGTCCGCCAAGCAAGGCACTGGCAGGCAGGCCGAGCGTATGGCCGACGGCGTCGAAGAGCGCCGACTCCACCGCTGCTTTTGCCGCGAAATTGCGCGTTGCGGCCTTGGCCATGCGCACGGCATTGGCTTCGAAGAGCATGGCGTTCTGACCAACGAGCGCAGGTTCGAGGTAGTTCGCTATGGCGGCCCAGATGGATTCCACGCTTTCTTCAGCCCAGCGCGGTCCTCCGAGCGTGGAGGCCTCACCAATCCCGGTAACGCCGTTTTCAAGCTGGACGCGTACGAGGACGAACCCTTGGTGCGCTATCTCGGTATTCGAAAGCTTGTGGCGACGGAGTGTCGGCGCCTCGATGATGGTCGCGACAATCGATCTGATCCGCGCGTCGCGCCCAAGCTCCATGGGAGCGGCGCGCGGTGGAATGTTCTCGGTGACGTTGATCGACATACCGACTGCCCTCGGGAGAACCCGCCTGGGCAAGCACCAGGCGGGTTGATTGCTGACTGTTATTCGGCCGCAACGGCGATTTCGGCAGCCTTTGGCTTGAGCTTGAAGTCGAATTCCATGACCAGGTCCGTGTCCGATCCGGCAGGCCCTTTGTGCAACTTGCCGATCAGGCTTTCCTTGACGGCGAAGACCGCATCGTTGTCGAGGTACTTCGTGTCGGCGTCGTAGATCTGCGAGACCAGGCTTTGGTAACCGTCCTTCTGGATCATGAAGTGGATATGCCCCGGCCGCCACGGATGGTGGCCCATATAGTTCAGCAACTCACCGGCCGCCCCGTCGTAGGGAATTGGATATGGCGCCGGGCGGATACCGACGAATTCGTACCGGCCCTCTTCATCGGTGAGGAAACGGCCCCGCAAATTATAATCGGGCTGCTCCGGATCCTGCTGTTCGTAGAGACCGTTCGGCGCGTCTTCCCACACATCGATGATGACGCCCGGAATGGGCCGCCCCGACGTGTCGCTGATTGTGCCGCTGACGCGCACGCTCTGAGAGCCTTCGAAGCTCTTCTGGACGATCGAGGCGCCTTTCGGCAGCACCGGCGGATTCTCGCGATAGAATGGCCCAAGCACAGTCGACTCGCTTTCGCCGTCCGTGACGGTGTGGTCGAGCATGTCGACGAGGACCTCTATTCCGAGGATGTCGGAAAGCAGGATGAATTCGTTGCGGGCGTCATCCGAGATGTGGCCGGCGCGAACCAGGAACTGGCAGGCCTGGATCAATTCGGCATGCGTCACCTTGGTTTCGATGCAAAACGCATGGATGTGCCGGATCAGATTCTCAAGAATCTGGCGATTGCGCGCCGGGATATCCGAAGACAAGGCTGCGATCACAACGTCCGAGATGTTTTGCTGGGTCACATTGCGCATATTTTCCTCCTTGAATGGCAGCGTGGGTTTCTTTTTGGCGTCACCACATGAGTTCAGTTTCGATCTGCAGCATGCCTGCAGGGGCCTTGCGGGTGTCTTCGAGCGCGCCGAACTTGCCTTTGAAGAACAGCAGCGGATCGGCATTGCTGTCCCAGTTGAGCGCCCGGACGTGGCCGACGAAGATCGTGTGATCGCCGGCAAGGATCTCGTCGCGAACTTCCGCCGAAAAGGTGGCGAGCGCGCCGCGGACGACCGGCAGCCCGTCGAGCGAATCGAAGAGGCCGTGAAGCTCGGGATTGGGCTTGCCTGCAAAATGCCAGGCGATCTTGTCCTTGCCGGACGCCAGAACACTGACAGCAAATCGGCCCGAGGCCTGTATTTTTCCAAGCATGCGCGCCTTCTCGGCGATCGAGATCGCAATCAGCGGCGGGTCGAGCGAGATCGACATGAATGCATTGGCGGTCATCCCGTGGTCGTGTCCATCCCAATGGGTGGTGATGACGTTGACCCCCGTGGCAAAAAGCCCGCATGCATCGCGGAACGTCCGTTGCTCAAGCGGTGACATGTGATCCCCCGCTTGCATGAACAGCACGCGCGTATGAGCGGCCGGACCAGCCTTCGAGTATCTCGGCCTCGACGGAGCGTCCCTCGGCCATCAGGGCGCGGATACGCGAGCTCGACACGATCTCTCCGGCCTCGCAACGCACGGCCGGAAGGATGCGGGTGTCGAAGTAGCGAGCGAGGAGCAACGGGTCGCCGCTCTTGCAGGAACCGAACCGGAAGTCTGCTCCGACCCAGATGACCCGCGGCGTCAGTGCGCCGATCTCGCCGACGAAGTCATCTGCCGTGCGGGCCCGATACGCCGCGTCGAAGCGAGCGACGATGATGTGGTCGGGTCCCAGCAGGCTGATCCTCGCCAACTTGTCCTCGATCGACGTCAGCGGCCGGACGCCGCACAGCAGCGCCTTGGGAGGCGGGTCGAACGTGTAGACCACCGACGCGACACCGAGCGTGCGGGCGGCGATGACCGCCGTTCCGATCAGTTCCTGATGCCCGCGATGCACGCCGTCGAACGACCCGATCGTCAGGACGCAGGCGGGAAGCCTGAGCACGTTCTCACGATGGACGGACGTCTCGATTTGTCTGGAGTGAACCATGGTCTCCTCCCATGTTCGCGACCGGGGGCGCCATCCTCTCGGCACCCTCGACGTGAGAAATCTAACGCTAGGTGGCGACGCCCGCGATACCCGATCCGGTATCGCATGATACCTATCATTAGCACTTCATCGGCGCGTAGCCTCCGGCCTCGAAAGGGAAGAGGAACCCTTTTCTAAGCCCGACGCCGGCTAGCGAATGCCCGGACCGGCCCAATGGAGGAGTACAGGATATGCATAATCTGGCTACCAAGCCGGTGCTTGATACCCAAGCACCGGGAACCGATGCCTACACCGGTTCCGAATTCCTGGAGAGCATCCAGGACGGCCGCGAAATCTATATTTATGGCGAGCGCGTCAAGAATGTCACCCAACATCCGGCGTTCCGCAACTCGGCCCGCATGGTTGCGCGCTGGTACGACCGCTTCCACGAAAAGAAGAACGAGATCGGCGTGTTGACGGACACCGGCTCGGGGAAGCTGACGCACCCCTTTTTCCTCGGCTCCAAGACTACCGAGGATCTGGTCAGGTCGCGCGATGCGATCGCCGATTTGCAGAAGGTTTCCTACGGTTGGATGGGACGTTCGCCCGACTACAAGGCTTCTTTCCTTGGCACGCTCGGCGCCAATTCGGCCTTCTACGGAGACTATGCCGGGAACGCCCGCAACTGGTATGCCCGCACCCAGGAACGTCTCGACTACTGGAACCACGCCATCGTCAACCCTCCGATCGACCGGGACCGCCCGATCGAGGAAGTCCGCGACGTGTTCATGCATGTGGACAAGGAAACGGACAAGGGGGTGGTGGTGTCGGGCGCGAAAGTCGTGGCGACCGGCTCAGCGCTCACCCACTATAACTTCATCGCCCATTACGGCATCCCGATCAAGGACAAGTCCTTCGCGCTGATCTTCACCGCGCCCATGGACTCGCCCGGCATCAAGCTGATCGCCCGCTCGTCCTACGAGTTCAACGCGGCGGCAACCGGATCGCCCTTCGACTATCCGCTCTCCAGCCGTCTGGACGAGAACGACTCGATCCTGGTCTTCGACAAGGTTCTGGTTCCGTGGGAAAACATCTTCATCTATGGCGACGTCGACAAGATCAACCAGTTCTTCCCGGCATCAGGCTTCGTCCCGCGCTTCACCCTGCATGGCCTGACGCGCCTGTCGGTGAAACTGGACTTCATCGCCGGATTGTTTTCGATGGCTGTCGAGGCGACGGGATCAAAGGACTTTCGCGGCGTCCAGGCAGGCGTCGGCGAAGTCATCGCATGGCGCAACACCTTCCATGCGCTCGGCGACGCCATGGTCAAATCGCCGGTTCCATGGGACGGTACCGACGGCTACAACCTCCCCAACCTCAATGCCGGGCTTGCTTACCGCGTGCTGGCACCGGTGGCTTACCCCAGGATCAAGGAGCTCATCGAACGGCACGTCGCCAGCGGCCTGATCTACCTGCCGTCGAGTTCAGCCGATTTCGAGAGCGAGGCGATCCGGCCCTATCTCGACCGCTTCGTGCGCGGTTCGAACGGTTACGCAGCGCTTGACCGCGTCAAGCTGCTGAAACTGCTTTGGGACGCCATCGGAACCGAATTCGGCGGACGACACGAACTGTATGAACGAAACTATGCCGGCAACTATGAGAACCTGAGGATTGAAACCCTGAACGCCGCTGCCGCGACCGGAGATCTGGCTTCGATGCAATCGATCGTGAAGGACTGCATGAGCGAATATGATCTTTCCGGCTGGACGAGTTCGGACCTCATCAATCCGGACGACATCAGCCTCGTCGGCCGAGGCACCGTTCAGGCGGCGTAGGATGATGGGACCGTTCCCTCGTGGAGGAGCGGTCCCAACCCTCCTCTCCGAGGCCCCATGACAAGGCTGCGAGACCGGGGAAAAATGCTTGCCGTGGACCTACGTGCGGCCCGGGGCGAGCGAACCTAAACCAACTCCACTTTCCACCACGCTCGGCCCCTTACTACCCGGCCGAGGCCGCGGTCCGCCGCGTGCGCCACAATGGCGAGATCAGATGGAATGGCGGCTTTATCTATGTCTCACAATCACTGGCCGGCGAAGCCGTCGCCGCGATTGAAACCGAGGACGGCCAATGGGCACTTTCCTTCCATGCCCATCCGCTCGGCATTATCGACAACAGACGTATGAAGTTTGTCCGTCGCAGCGCCGCGCCAACCAATCCGCTTGGCGCTGCGACGGACGCATAGGGGGAGAACTGTTACCTATGTATCCGGTTCAAAGTGTTACCCATCTATCGGTTTTACACCGGCAGGGCGATGAGGGGCAGCGCCGACTTTCGGCGGTTAGCCTTGCTAATCAAACGAAGAATTTCTCGACGCGCAGCATTGCCCATGGAAAACTTGTGTCCGCAATGCAAACTGAAATCCCCGGAGCCGCCACGATGGTCAAGTTCCTGCCGCTGAAAGAGGCCGTCGCGGAGAACCTGCATGATGGCGACGCGGTCGCCTTCGAGGGCTTCACCCATCTGATCCCGACCGCCGCCGCGCATGAGGCGATCCGCCAGGGCTTTCGCGAACTGACGCTGATCCGCATGACGCCCGACCTGATCTACGATCAGATGATCGGCATGGGCATGGCCAAGAAGATCGTCTTCTCCTATCTCGGCAATCCCGGCGTCGGCCTGCTCAGGCGCGTTCGCGACGCCATCGAGAACGGCTTTCCACGGCCGATCGAGGTCGAGGAGCACAGCCACGCCGGCATGGCCAACGCCTATGAGGCGGGTGCCGCCGGCCTGCCCTGCGCGGTGTTCCGCGGCTATCGCGGCGCAGGCCTTGCCGCCATCAATGCAAACATCAAGTCCATAACCTGCCCGTTTACCGGCGAGGTGCTAGCTGCCGTTCCGGCGATCCGGCCCGACGTCGCCTTCATCCACGCGCAGAAGGCCGACCGCAAAGGCAATGTGCTGGTCGAGGGCATCATCGGCATCCAGAAGGAGGCCGTGCTCGCGGCCAAACGCGCCGTGGTGACGGTCGAAGAAGTGGTCGACAGTTTCGACGATCTGCATCCCAATCTCACCGTGCTGCCGAATTGGACGATCGCGGCAATCTCGATCGTGCCGGGCGGCTCCCATCCCTCCTACACGCATGGCTATTACGAGCGCGACAACTCCGCCTATCTCGAATGGGACGAGATCGCCGCCGACCGCAACCGCTTCCAGGCATGGATGCAGAAGAACGTCATCGAGAGCAGCGCAGACGACTTCGCGGCTCGCGTCGAGCATCTGAGGAAAGCCGCATGAGCGAGAATGATCTGGGCTTCACCCCCAGCGAGATGATGACGATCGCCGCCAGCCGTGCGCTGAAGAACGACGATGTCTGCTTTGTCGGCATCGGGGCGCCGTCGGCCGCCTGCAATGTCGCGCGGCTGACGCATGCGCCCGACATCACACTGATCTACGAGAGCGGCACCATCGGCACCGCGCCCCACGTTTTGCCGCTGTCGATCGGCGACGGCGAATTGTGCGAGACGGCGGTCACCACCGTCGCGGTGCCGGAGATGTTCCGCTACTGGCTGCAGGGCGGCCGCATCACCATCGGCTTCCTTGGCGCCGCCCAGCTCGACAAATTCGGCAACATCAACACTACAGTCATCGGCGACTATGCGCATCCCAAAACGCGGCTGCCCGGCGGCGGCGGCGCGCCGGAAATCGCCACCTCCTCGCGAGAGGTCTACATCACCATGGCGCAGTCGAAGCGCGGCATGGTCGAAAAGATCGACTTCTTCACCTCCTTCGGCCATGGCGAGGGTGGCGACCCCCGCAAGCGGCTCGGCATCGACACCGCCGGTCCGACCTTGCTGATCACCGACCTCGCCGTCTGGAAGCCGGACCGTGTCACCAAGGAATTCACCGTCGTGTCGCTGCATCCCGGCGTCACCCGCGAAGAGGTGCAGGCGACCTGTGGCTGGGAAGCAAAGTTTGCCCAGGCGCTTGACGAGACGCCGGCGCCGACGGAACTCGAGCTGAAGACATTGCGCGATTTGCAGGCGCGCAGCAAGGCCGCGCATGCGGGTACCGCCAAAGGGAAAGCTGCATAATGACTGATGCCTTCATCTGCGACTACATCCGCACGCCGATCGGCCGTTTTGGCGGCGCGCTATCCTCGGTGCGAGCCGACGATCTCGCCGCCATTCCGCTGAAGGCGTTGGTCGAGCGCAACCTGGGCGTCGACTGGGCCGCGGTCGACGACGTCGTCTTTGGCTGCGCCAACCAGGCCGGCGAGGACAACCGCAACGTGGCGCGGATGGCGTTGCTGCTGGCCGGCCTTCCCCAGGACATTCCGGGCTCCACGATCAATCGGCTCTGTGGCTCGGGCATGGATGCCGTCACCATCGCCGCCCGGGCCATCAGGGCCGGCGAGGCCGAGCTGATGCTTGCCGGCGGCGTGGAATCGATGAGCCGCGCGCCTTTCGTCATGCCGAAGGCCGACACCGCCTTCTCGCGCAACGCCGAGATCCACGACACCACCATCGGTTGGCGCTTCATCAATCCGCTGATGAAGAAACAGTATGGCGTAGATTCCATGCCGGAGACCGGCGAGAACGTCGCCGAGGATTTTGCCATCTCACGCGCCGACCAGGATGCCTTCGCCGTGCGCAGCCAGGACAAGGCGGTGGCCGCGCAGGCCAGTGGCCGGCTGGCGAAAGAAATCACGCCGGTGACGATCCCTCAGAAAAAGGGCGATGCGATCGTTGTCTCGAAGGACGAACATCCGCGCGCCGGCACGACCGTCGAGGCGCTGGCCAAGCTGCCGACGCCGTTCCGCCAGGGCGGCACGGTGACCGCCGGCAATGCCTCCGGCGTCAATGATGGTGCTGCTGCGCTGATCATCGCCTCCGAAGCGGCTGCCAGGAAACATGGCCTGACGCCGATCGCCCGCATTCTCGGCGGTGCTGTTGCCGGCGTCGCGCCGCGCATCATGGGTATCGGTCCCGCGCCGGCAACCAAAAAGCTCTGCGCCCGTCTCGGCTTGAGGCCTGACCAATTCGACGTCGTCGAGTTGAACGAAGCCTTCGCCTCGCAAGGCGTTGCCGTGCTGCGCGAACTCGGAATTTCCGAGCAGGCGGAGCATGTGAACCCCAACGGCGGCGCGATCGCGCTCGGTCATCCGCTCGGCATGTCGGGCGCGCGCATCACCGGCACGGCGGCGCTGGAGCTACGCGAGCGCGGCGGACGCTGCGCTTTGGCCACCATGTGCATCGGCGTCGGCCAGGGCATTGCGATTGCACTGGAACGGGTCTGACGGCTCGGCCCGCTCAGTAAGGCAGGCCGACATAGTTCTCCGCCAGCGCGGTCGAGGCGGCGTTGGAGTGTACGAGATAATTGAGCTCGGCTTCCTGGACGCGCTGACCGAACTCACCCGCCTCGGGGAAGCGGTGAAGGATCGTCGTCATCCACCAGGAGAAGCGCACCGCCTCGCAATCGATGCGATGGCGTCGCCCTCGAGCCCGGTCCGGTATTGGTTGGCATTGTTTGCGTCATCGTCCATGGAGAGGCTTCCCCTCAGGCAACGACGCGACGAAGGCGCGGATCAGGGCAATGAGCGCGTCGGGCTGCTCGATGCAGGGAATGTGCCCGGCGCCGCGGATCAGCTCGAAGCGCGCGCCGGGGATCAGGTCGGCAAGCGAGCGCACGAGATCGGGCGGCGTCGAGCCGTCCTGGTCGCCGACGATGCAGAGCGTCGGCACCGCGATGCGGCGCGCGCTGTCGGTGAAATCCGCGTCGCGAGCCGCCATACACGTGCCGATGTAACCTGGCAGCGCCTGCCTGGTCAGCATGTTGCGGCAACCGGCAAGTTCTGCGACGCGGTTGGCATGAAAATCCGGCGTGAACCACACCTTCATGATGCCATCGGCAATCGCCTCGATGCCGTCACGCTCGACCGTCGCGATGCGGCTGTTCCAGCTCTCGGCGGTACCTATTTTGTGCGCGGTGTCGCTGAGGATCAGCGCTTCGACGAGTTCGGGCCGCCGTGCATAGAACCCCTGCGCGACCATGCCGCCGACCGACAGGCCAAAAAGCACGACCTTCTGGAAGCCGAAGCAATCGATGAGCGCGCTCAGATCGTCGACATGGTCGTCGATCGAGCGCACGCCGCTGCCGATGTCGGAAAGTCCGTGGCCGCGCTTGTCATAGACGAGCATCGGCATCTCACCGGCCAGCCGTGCGACGACATCGTCCCAGATCCGCAAGTCGGTGCCGAGCGAATTGATGAAGATGATCGGGCGCGCAGCAGCCGTCCCGGCGATAAGGCGATGGTGCAACGCAATGCCGCCGATACTGACGAATGGCACGATCTCGATCCTCCAAACCAACATTGCACCAGTTGTCTAGATCGGTAAACCGAGGGCTACTCTGGACGGTGCACGCCGCATTGGATCTTTTGAGGGGGCGTCTGGCGATCCGCCTCCGGGGTCGAGACCAGCAGGGCGGCGGCGGCATTCGCGGCGGCGATGGCGGCCTCGGTGGGCTCGCCGCGAGCAAGCGCAGCCGCAAAGGCACCGACGAATTCGTCACCTGCGCCATGGGTGCTGACCACCTTCACCGGAATGGCAGCGAGCGCAAAGGCGCGGCCATCGCGATCGTGATAGGCGACGCCATCGCCGCCGGCGGTGACGATTGCAGCCGGATAAACGATTGCCAATTGCCGCGCTGCCTCAGCCGCGCCTTCAAGCGTGTCGACGACCGGAATGCCGGCCAGGAACTCCGCCTCTATGGCGTTGGTGATCACGATGTCGACGAGCCCGGTGAGTTCGGCGGGCAGCGGCCGGGCCGGCGCCGCGTTGAGCACGACGCAGCAGCCGTGAGCCTTCGCCGCGCGCGCGGCAGCGATGTTGGCGATTTCCGGCACTTCGTTCTGCAGCAACAGCACCTCAGCCTGCGCGAGCAGACCGGCGGCCGCCGCGACATCCTTTTCGCCGAGTGTCAGATTGCTGCCGGAAACGATCACCGCGCCGTAGTCGCCATCGTCGTCGAAAATGGCAACGCTCATGCCTGATCCGATGCCCGGTTCCACTCGCACGAAGCGGTGCTCGACATTGCTGCGGCTGAGATTGGCGAGGAGCGCGCAGCCAAAATCGTCGTCGCCGACGGCGCCGATCATCGCCGACCTCGCACCCGCACGCGCCGCCGACAGGACCTGATTGCCGCCCTTGCCGCCGCATTTCGGCTGCCATCCGAAACCGGTCACCGTCTCGCCCTTGCGCGGACGATCCGGTGCGTCGACCAGGATGTCGTAATGCAGGCCGCCGAACACGGCCACCAGCCCCGCTGAAGCAACACTCATCCGCGACGATCTTTCATCTGTACTTGTCTCGCCGTTTCGACGTCACTGCCGACATGGTGCGGCCGAGATTGTGCTCCGCCGCCTGGTAGTCGCGCTGCGCCACCGCGACGAACAGCGCATCCAGGATGTTGAGCTGGGCGATACGGGCGGCCGCATTCTCGCCCATCAGCGGCGACCCCCGCGCGGTCGAGCAGAGCACGACATCCGCCTCGGCTGCCAGCGGCGAGTTGGCGTAGTTGGTTATGGCAAGCGTGCGGGCGCCGTTCTTCTTGGCGAGCTGAACGGCATCAATCACCGCGCTGCTGTTGCCGGAATGGGAAAAGCCGACGGCAATGTCTTCGGCGCCGAGGAGCGACGCCGACATGAGCATCATGTGGGAATCGTCGTAAACCGCCGCGCGGACGCCGATCCGCAGGAACTTGTGCGAGACGTCCCGGGCGATCTGAGCCGAGCCGCCGACGCCATAGAAGTCGCGATTTCTGGATCGATAAATGAGGTCGGCGGCCCGGTCGAAATCGCCGATGTCAAGGATCGCCAGCGTTTCCTCCAGCGCCTGTATCGAAGTGCGGAAGACCTTTTGCACGATCTCGGCCGAACTGTCGTCGACGGAGAGTTCCCGGTGCATCTCGGCGGTCGGCGAGCGGCTGTATTCGCAGACTGCCGTCCGGAAGTCGCGATAGCCGGAGAAGCCCAGCTTCTTGGCAATCTTCACCACCATCGCCTCGGAGACGCCGGCCTCGTCAGCGATCTCCTTCAAAGGGATCGTCTCGTCGAATCCGCGGCGGCCGAACACGGTTTCCACCACCTTTGCCTCCAGCGGTGTGAGATGCGGCATCATCATGCGGATGCGCGGCCCCACGGCCCGGAGATCCGCGGACGTCATCCTGCAGCTCCGAGCAGGATTTCCTGGACGATAGCCTGCGAGGTAACCGCGTCCTGCCCGTCGAGGGCAGCCGCCAACCGATTGTCCCGCTCCAGCCGCTCGACGACCCGCAACATGCGCTTGACGGTGGCGATGTTGACCTCGCATTCGCGCACCGGGTCGAGACCGGTCATGTCCGGAAAGGTGTCGAAATAGATGGCACCGGCGTAGCCGTCCCTGCGTATCTGGCGCAGCAGCTCGATGGTCTGCAGCGTGTGCACGGCGCCGACCATCAGGCCGTCGTCGCGCTTGGCGTAGCCATCGTTGAGATGAACACCGAGCAACCTGCTGTGACGGGCGACAAGAGCGGCGGCAAAGGCCGGTTGCTCGTCGGCATAAAGAACATGCGCGAAGTCGAGGGTGACGCCGAGATTGGGCAGGCCGGCCTCGCGGATCGCCAGCAACGTGGTCGCGGCATCCGGCATCAGCGAATAGGAACGCGGCTCGTTCGGCTTATATTCGAGGCTGAAGGCGCAATCGGGGTCATGCGACGCAACTTCACGAATACCGTCGATTTCGTGTTGCCAAAGTGTCGCGTAGTCGGCTTGGAAAGCGTAGTCGAAACCATCCTGCCCCAGCCACAACGTCATGAGACCGGCGCCGGCCTCTCGCGCCGCGTCGATGCCAGCCTTGGTGAGGTCGATGGCTTCACGCCGCACTGCCGGATCGGGATTGGTGAACGCGCCGAGCTTGAAGGCGGGATTGGAATAGTAGCGCATCGCGAAGCCATTGATGGAAAGCCCGAGATCACCAAGCCTCCGTGCGATTTCCCTGGGGTTTTCACCGATATGGTCGGGAAAGTTGAGGTCGAGATCGGTGAGCCCCTCGACCTTAGCCGCCCGCGCCGCCATCTGCAGCACCGAGGGCTTCCCGGTAAGCCCGGCCCACTCCGCCTCAGGCCGCGAGGCGAAGGAATTGAGACGGGTGGCAAAACGGTGGGATGTCATTTGGGATCCTTGGGATGCCTGAGACTTCACATGAAAAAATGATTTTGTAAAGTTCTCTGGTGAGCTGTACAGGCTGGTTGCCCTGGTTGGCATGCGCTGATTGTTCTGGCATTACCGGGTTCGAGAACCATTCCGACGGGCAGCAATGACCTCGAAACGCAACGTCCTTTTCATCATGTGCGACCAGCTGCGGTTCGATTATCTGAGCTGCGCCGGGCACAAGAGTCTGACGACGCCGAACATCGACCGGCTCGCCAGCCGCGGCGTGCGTTTCACCAATGCCTATGTGCAATCGACGGTCTGCGGCCCCTCGCGCATGAGCGCTTATACCGGCCGCTACGTCCGCTCGCACGGCTCGACGCATAATGGCGTGCCGCTCAGAGTCGGCGAGCCGACGCTGGGCGACCATCTGCGCGAGGTCGGCGTGCGTTGTGCGCTCATCGGCAAGACACATATGAAGGCCGACGAGGAAGGGATGGAGCGCCTCGGCATCGCCAAGGATTCCGTCATCGGCGTGCGTGTCGCGGAATGCGGCTTCGAGCCGTTCGAGCGCGATGACGGCCTGCACCCCTCGACCAGCTACGACCCCGATCCGGCCTACGACTCCTATCTGCGCCAGCACGGCTTCGAGGCCGAAAATCCTTGGGAGCATTGGGCGAATTCCGGCGAAGGCGAGAATGGCGAGAATTTCAACGGCTGGCTGCTCGTCCATGCCGACAAGGCGGCGCGCATTCCGGAGGAGCATTCCGAGACGCCTTACATGACGCGCCGCGCCATGCGCTTCATTGAGGACGCCGAGGCCAAGGGCGAAGTCTGGTGCGCGCATCTTTCCTACATCAAGCCGCACTGGCCCTATATCGTGCCCGCGCCCTACCACGCCATGTACGGCAAGGCGGAGATCCAGCCGCCCGTTCGCAGCGAAGCCGAGCGCGTCTCGCCAAACCCGATCTTCGAGGCCTTCCAGCAGGAGCGGTACTCGAAGAACTTCTCGCGCGATGAGGTCCGCGAAACGGTCGTTCCCTGCTACATGGGCCTGATCAAGCAGATCGACGATCAGCTCGGCCATTTGTTCGACTTCATGGAGAAGCGCGGCCTATTCAAGAACACGCTTGTCGTCTTCACTTCTGACCACGGCGACTATCTCGGCGACCATTGGCTCGGCGAGAAATACCTGTTCCACGACGTCGCGGTGAAGGTGCCGATGATCGTCTACGATCCTCGTCCGGAAGCCGACGTCACAAGAGGAACCACGTCGGACGCGCTGGTCGAGATGATCGATCTCGCGCCCACCTTTCTCGATTATTTCGGCGGCAGGCCCAAGCCGCATGTCCTCGAAGGCCGCTCGCTGCTGTCGCTGACTTCGGGTGAGCGGAAGAGCCTGCGCAACTATGCCGTCAGCGAATATGACTACAGCGGCGATGCGGCGCGGCTGAAGCTCGTCATGCCGGTTTCGGGCTGCAAGCTCTACATGATCACCGACGGCCGCTTCAAACTCGTCCATGGCGAAGGTGTCGAGCCGATGTTCTTCGATCTCCACAACGACCCGGGCGAATTGCGCGACCTCGGCCGCGAGCCATCGGCCGCCGGCGATATCGAGCGGCTGCGCAAAATGCTAATGCGCTGGCTGGCGCTGCCCAACAACCGCATTACCGTCCCCGACGAGTGGCTGACACAGATCGACGACAAGGTCGGGCATTTCGACCCGATCATCGGCTCCGGCGTGCTCATCGGCTACTGGGACGAGGCCGAACTCGCCGAACAGCTGGAGGCGCGTCGCCGCTGGCTGACGCGCCGGGGCAACTAGCTTCGTTACCCGAGTGTCAGCCCCGCCTTCTTCGCTTCCTCGCGCAGGAAGGGCAGCCCCACCTCGATGACGTCGCGCGGGTCTTCCGCCACCGGACGCCATACCGCGAGCCCCCCGGCGATGTCGACGTCGACATGGTTCATGCTTTCGAGCGTGATCGGGCCCGCATAGCCGATATCGGCGATCGCCTTCATGCAGGCTGCCCAGTTCAGCATGCCGCGCCCCGGCACGCCGCGATTGGCCTCCGACACATGCACATAGCCGAGGAAGGGCGCCGCCGCCTCGAAGCCGGCCGCGAAGCTCTCTTCCTCGATATGCATGTGGTAGGTGTCGAGATGGATGAAGATGTTGTCGGCGCCGATGCGCTCGATGATGCGCGCCGCGTCGACGCCGCGGTTGATCAGATGCGTCTCGTAGCGGTTGCAGGGTTCGATGCCGAGCTTCAGGCTGCGGGCCTTCGCCGACTTTGCCGCCCGTTCGAGGAAGCGGCACATGCCGTCGATCTCCCGCTGCGTCGGCGCCCGGCCGGTGGTCTTGCCGATCGTTCCATAGGTGACGCCGCCGAGCGCCTCGGCGCCCACCTCGTTGCAGACGTTGAAGGCCGGCTGCAGGAAGTCGAGCGCCTCTTCCGGCCGCTCCACCACGTCGAGCGCGCGCGGCAAGCCGAGCGAGGGAATGAGCTGCACGCCATAATGGTTTGCAAAACCGCGCGTGCGCTTGGTGTCGATCTCCTCGGGTCTGAGCAGCGGGATCTCCATCAGGCCGATGCCGAGCTCCTTCAGCCGGTCCATCTGCGGCTCGATGCGGGCCAGATCCCAGACCGGGGCGATGGCGAAAGTGTGCAGTCCGAAAACATTCATATCAGCCTCGTTGCTCGTGCGCCGCCGCGGCGGCCGTATCGCCGCCGCCGACGATGCGGCTGACGACTTCGTTCATGTTGGTTTTGGCGGTGACGAGATCGGCATCCGCCCTGCCGTGGCGCAGCACGACGATGCGATCGGTGACCGACAGCACGTCGTTCAGCCGGTGCGAGATCAAAATGACGGCGATGCCTTCAGACTTCAGCCGCCGGATGAGATCGAGCACGCTCTGCACCTCGCGCACGGCGAGCGCCGCCGTCGGCTCGTCCATGATGACGAGCTTCGGGTTGAAGGTGAGCGCCCGCGCGATCGCCACCGTCTGCTGCTGGCCGCCGGAGAAGGAGCCGACGGAACGACTGATCGACGGCAGGTGCGCCCCGAGCCGCTCGATCATCCGCGCCGCCTGCCGATCCATCTCGGTCTTGTCGACAAAGCCGGGGAAGAGGCCGAGCAGCCTTTTCGTCGGCTCTCGGCCAAGGAAGATGTTGGAGGCCACGTCCTGCTGCTTGGCCAAGGACAGATCCTGGTAGATCATCTCGATGCCGAGCCGGCGCCGCTGGCCGGGATCGAGAGCGAGGATGTCCTTGCCGTCGAACTCGATCGAGCCGGTGTCGGCGCGGTAGATGCCGGTGATGGTCTTCATCAGCGTCGACTTGCCGGCGCCGTTGTCGCCGACCAGCCCGACCACCTCGCCGGCCGCGACCGACAGGTCGACGCCATGCAGCACGTCGACCGCCCCGAAGCTTTTGCGGATCTTGTGGAGCGAAAGCAGGGTCATACGCGCGACTCCTTCCGCACCTGATACTGGTCGATGAAGACCGCGAGGATGAGAACCGCGCCGATCGCCATCTGCTGGTAATAGGATTGCACGGCAAGCAGCGTCAGCCCGTTCTGCAGCACGCCCATGATCAGAGCGCCGATCATGGTGCCGAGGATCGAGGCACGGCCGCCGAACAGGTTGGTGCCGCCGATGATCGCCGCGGTGATCGCGGTGAGTTCGTAGTTGATGCCGGCGGTCGGGTCGCCCGCATTGACGCGGGCGGTGAACAAGAGACCGGCAAGCCCGGCAAGCGCGCCGGAGAGCGTGTAGATGATGCGGCGATGCTGCTCGACGCGGATGCCGGCTGCGCGCGCCGCGCCCTCGCTGTCGCCGAGCGCCAAAGTGTGGCGGCCGAAGCGCGTATAGGCAAGCACCGTATGCGCGACGATCGCCGTCAGCACGAAGATGATGACAGGCATCGGAATGCCGAGCGGCCTCCCTTGCCCGATATAGACGATCTCCGGCGGCAGGCCGTAGATCGCCCTGCCCTGCGAGATGACGAGCGCCAGCCCGCGCGCAAGGCCCAGCATGCCGAGCGTTACGATGAAGGCCGGCACGAAGGCGCGGGTGACCAGTTGGCCGTTGATGTAGCCGGCGATACTTCCGGCCAGAAT
>NZ_RZSN01000109.1:0-21094 GCF_003997315.1 Mesorhizobium sp. M1A.F.Ca.IN.020.04.1.1 | reverse complement strand
CTTCGCCACACGCTTCGATCGTCGCGCCGGCCACTTCCTCGCCTTCATCCATCTCGCCGCAGCTATGTTATGGATGCGCTGAATGTCGATTCAGCCTAGGCCGGCGGCAGGCGGTCGGGATAGACGTCGTAGCGCTTACCGCCGACGATGATGCGCACCGCCTTCATGCGCTTTTCCGCCTCCTCGCGCGAGCGATGGCCAATCGCGGTCACCGCGTCGCCGACCTTGGCGACCTCCTCGGTGAAGCCGGCGGCGATGGTGCGGGCCGGCGGCGCCATCTCCACCCGCCACACCTCCCCCTTCGCATCGACGTCCAGCGTCGCATGCGGATTGCCGATATAGATCGCCGCGATCTTGCCCTTGAGCTCGAAGAAGTCGTCCTGCGTCCACGACCAGCCGTGATGGGCATAGGCGGCAGTGCCGGCAGCAAACATCAACGCCGCAGTCAGCACGACGCCCTGCATATGGTTCAACGGTGACTTCATCGCCCGTCTCCTCCACTCCTCCTGCCAGGTCGAAAGTAGGCTACGGCCCGGCCAGGTCAAATCACATCGGAGCTTCGGCCCGGCATGGCACGAATTTCGGGTCCGCGGCGTCCACACCACGATCAGGCCTTGCTACAGGCCTTCATGCTCCCCATTTTCGCTTCTCCTGGCCGCTCTTCGCATGCATCGGAGGCGGTCGAACTCACGTCTGAGCGAGGCAAACCATGAGCAGCATGAGGGACCGTCAGGAAGGCTTCGAAAAGAAATTCGCAATGGACGAGGAGACGAAGTTCAAGGCCGTGGCGCGCCGGAACAAGCTGCTCGGCCTGTGGGCCGCCGAAAAGCTCGGCAAATCCGGCGTGGATGCCGACGCCTATGCGAAAGAGGTGGTGCGCGCGGATTTCGAGGAAGCGGGCGACAACGACGTGTTCCGCAAGGTCCGTGCCGACTTCGACGCGGCGGGCGTCGTCCAGTCGGATGCCCAGATTCGCCAGGCCATGGACGAGTTGCTGGCAACGGCGGTCGAGCAGATCAAGGCGAGCTGAGGACCCGCTGCGGGGGCAGAAACCACCCCTCACCCGTGATGCGCCACCGCCAGTTCCTTCACATGCTTCTCGTGCATTTTCAGCACCGGCAGAGTCTTCTTGGCGAATTCCTTCAGCGCCGGGTCGTCGCCGGAATTGGCATAGGTGCTGAACAGCGCCACCGCGTCCCTGTGCGCATCCATCTGCATCTTGATATACTTCCGGTCGAACTCCGTGCCGCTCGCCTGCTTCAGCTCGCCTAGCATCTGCTGTTCCTTAGGCCCCAGAGCGGGGCCGGCCGACTTGATAGAAGCCGTCGTCTGGCCCTGGCTCATCGCCGCCTTGAAATCCTCCCCTGCCTTGGTGTGGTCCCTGACCATCTCGTTGGCAAAAGCCTTGACTTCGTCCGACTGCGACTTCTCCTCGGCCAGCCTGCTCGCCTGGATTTCGAACTCATTGGCATTGGGTATGGTGGTGACGAAAGTCTGCGTGTCGACCTTGTTGTCTGCCGCCATTGGCGCGACATCGTCGCTGTCGCTCGACTGAGCAAGGGTGGCCGGCGCGCCGGCAAGGAGCGCCATGGTGGCCGCGGTCAGAAGCGTTTTCATCTGGAATCTCCGATCAGCCCCTTGCACTTCCAACGCGAAATGGCGCTGCCGGTTGCGTTGAGGGCGTGAAGGAGGCCGTGTTGAGTCAGGGTCAGGCCGAGCCGAGGATGATCGTACCGAGAATACCGGAGCGTGCTTGAAGTACGTGAACACCGAAGCGCAGGACACCGCCATTTGCAGCCCGGCATCACCTGAACATCAGCACGGCCTATCCCTTCACGCCGCCGGCGGTTAGGCCGGAAACGATCTTGCGTTGGAAGATGAGCACCAGCACCACCAGCGGCACCGTGACGATCACCGAAGCGGCCATGATGTTGCCCCAGGGGATCTCGAACTGCGAGTTGCCGGAAAGCAGCGCGATCGCCACCGGCACCGTGCGCTGCGCGTTGTTGGAGGTGAAGGTCAGCGCAAACAGGAACTCGTTCCATGCGCCGATGAAGGCGAGCAGCCCTGTAGTCGCCAATGCGGGCCACATCAGCGGCAGGAAGACGCGAGTGACGATGATCCATGGCGTCGCGCCGTCGAGGATCGCCGCTTCCTCGATTTCGACCGGCAGGTCGCGCAAGAAGGCGGTGAGCACCCAGACGGTGAACGGCAGCGTGAAGATCATGTAGGAGAAGATCAGTGCGATGAGCGAATTGTAGAGGCCAAAGGCGCGGATGATCTCGAACAGGCCGGCCAGCACCGCGACCTGCGGAAACATCGACACCGACAATATGGCAAGCATCAGCGCCGAACGGCCGCGAAACTGGACGCGTGCCAGCGCATAGGCGGAGGTCACGCCGAGCAGCAGCGAGATGAGCACGACGGCGCCCGAGACGACCAGCGAATTCAGGAGATTGCGCAGGAAGGGACCTTCGACCAGCACGTTCCTGTAGTTGGCGAGGCTTAACGCCTGCGGCCAAAGGCTCGCCTCGAACAACTCTGTGCCGGATTTCAGGCTGGTGACGATGGCGTAATAGAGCGGAAACACCGCGACGAAGACGATTGCCCCCACCAGCAGGAAGAAGCCCAGGCGCTTCAACATCGCCATCTCAGCGGCCTCCTTCCAGCTCTATCCGGCCGATGCGGATGTAGCAAATGGTGAGCAGGGCGACGATCAGGAAAAGCAGCGTCGAGGCGGCCGAGCCATAGGCGAACTTGTCGAACTCGAACAGGTTCTCGCGCACGAACACCGACATCGATTTGGTGTGCACGTTGTTGGGCGTCAGCACGTAGATCAGGTCGAAGATGCGTAGCGCGTCGAGCGCGCGGAAGATCCCCGCAACCATGACCGCCGGGCGGATGAGCGGCAAGGTCACCTTCCAGAAGATCTGCCACGGATTGGCGCCGTCGAGCCTGGCGACCTCGATAACATCGCGCGGCAGCATCTGCAGCGCGGCCAGGAAAAGCAGCGCCATGAACGGCGTCGTCTTCCAGATGTCGACGATCAGCACCGCGATCATCGCCGTGTCGGCGCTCGCGGTCCAGGCGATTTTCGCGTCGATCAGGCCGAGATTGAGCAGCACCGCATTGATGATGCCGAACTGGTCGTTGAGCATCCACTGCCACATCTTGGCCGAGACGATGGTCGGGATCGCCCATGGAATGAGGATCGCCGCCCTGACGATGCCGCGGCCTCTGAAGTCGGCGTTGAGAACGAGCGCCACGATCATGCCGAGGACCGTTTCACAGCCCACCGAGACTACGGCGAAGAGCAGCGTGTTCCAGACGGCGCGCCACCAGACCGGATCGGCGAGCAGCCCGTCATAGAGCACGCGGCCGCTCGGCATGCTGAGCACCGAGAAATAATTGTCGAAGCCGATCCATTGGCGAGCGTCGAGATCGGCCAGCGAGGCGTCGGTGAAGCTGTAGTAGAAAGTGCGCAGGAGCGGCCAACCGGCGACGGCGGCAAGGACCAGAAGCATCGGCGCCAGAAACAGCCAGGCCGAGCGCACGCGTTGCCGCATCAGGCGCGAGCGGCTCACAGGCATCGCCCTCACCAGCCCTTGCCCTTCAGCCTGGTCAGCCTGGCTTCCAGATCGGCCAGATTGTCGGCGGCGCTGCCGTCGCCCGACATGGTGTTGTGGACGGCCGTCCAAAACTGGCTCGAGGCTTCGTTGTACTTGATTTTGGCGACCGCCGAAGGGCGCGGCGCCGCGTTCAGAAATATCTGCTTCCATCGCGGGACGATCGGCTGTTCCCTGGCGATATCGGGATCGTCATAGAGCGCTTTGATGGTGGGCAGGTTGGACGTCCTCAGCGTCCGATACTTCTGCATCTCGGGCGAGGCGATGAACTTCACCAGATCGATCGCCGCGTCCTGGTGCTTGGAATATTTGGAAACCGCGAGGTTCCAGCCGCCGAGCGTTGCCGTCGGCCGGGCGTCTTCGCCGGTTCCTGCCGGCAGCGGCGCCACATCGAACTTGCCCTTGATCGGTGAGGTCTCGCTGTTGCCGAGCGCATAGGCATAGGGCCAGTTGCGCATGAAGACGGCATTGCCGGTCTGCCAGACGCCGCGCGATTCCTCTTCCTGGTAAGCGAGCACGCCCGGCGGCGCAATGGTGCCGATCCAGCCCTTGACCATGTCGAGCGCGGCCGCGGCTTGTCGATTGTTGATGGAGACCGTGCCGTTGGGCTCGATGATCTGGCCGCCGCCATTCGACCTCACCCATTCGAGCGCGTCGCAGGTCAGCCCCTCATAGGCGTTGCCCTGGAAGACGAAACCCCACAGGTCCTTGTTGCCGGCGGTGCGCTCCTTGTCCATGACGAGCTTGGCGGTGTCGGCCAGTTCCTGCCAGGTGGTCGGCACCTTGGCGCCATATTTGTCGAGCAGATCCTTGCGGTAATAGAGTGCCGGCGCGTCGGTGAAGATCGGCAGCGCCACCAGCTTTCCGTTCACGGTCTGCGACTGGATGATCGACGGGAAGTGCTCGGCCACGATATCCCTGGTCGCCGCAGTGAGATCGACGAGTTGGCTGGCAAGCTGCGGCGCCCAGATCACGTCGGTCTGGTAGACGTCGATGTCGCTGTTTCCCGCCGCGAGCCACAATCTGAACTGACCGAACTGGTCGGTGCCCGACGGCGGTATCACCACGATGTCGACCTTGTTGCCGCTCTGCTTCTGGTAGCGGTCGAGTATCTCGCGCAAGACCTTGATGCCGTTGCCCGTGTCGCCCGACACGATCGACAGCTCGACCGCGCGAGCCGGCGCCACCGCGAGCATCGCGCCGACGGCAAGTGCGAGGAATGCGCGGTAAAATTTCATGCTGGTGGGCCTCGCCTCGGAACCGTCCACGCGGACCTTGCCGCGTCGGCTGATGATGACCCTCCGCCCGCATTGAATGCGGAGCGACGCTTCGGGGTTCCCGACATGGCCATCGGGGACGGGCCGCGAGGGGACTGACCCGAGTCACTCGGTTAAGGGAGATCTCGCGATTGGCCGCACGCCCAAAGCGGGCGGGCTCCGAAACCCGCCGCCCCGGAGCCCGCCTTGGAGTGGCTGACGCATGCCGGCACAGCCTCTCCGACGCCTTGCCAGCGTCGATCCGCCGATCGGCCGCCCTGCACCACGACGCATTAGCATGCCCTAACGTCAGCTTGTGTGAAGCGGTTCACAATGCGCCCCGCATTCGGCTGTGCCGCCGCAGGCAAATGCCGCGAAGCGTTACCCTTCCCACGCCACTGGGAGCATGTCGAGCCGCTCGTAAAGCCTGAAGGCGGCGGGGTTCTTCACCGTGTTGGTCTTGAGGTCGACATGGGCTGCACCCCTGTCGCGGAAAGTCAGGAACACGTGCCGCATCAGCGCCTCGCCGATGCCGTGCCTTCGCGAGTCCGGATGAACCGCCAGATCCTTGACGAAGCCCGACGCCCAGCAAAGCGCGGCGCCCGCCAGCAGCCCCTTGCCGTCGATGACGAGGAAACAGAGGTCCGGATCGAACTCGGCATCGTCTGAGATGCGCGGCCACCATTCGTCGAACGGACCTTCGGCGCCGTCGTCGAATGCCTCTTCCAGCAGCGCGTGCAGGGCCTGCGCATCCCTGTGCTCGAACGGGCGCATGACGAAGCCTTCCGGCCAATGCGGCGTGGTCAGCGCATCGTCGAGAAGCTTGCGAAGGCGGACATCGTTTGGGGTCGGCGGCCGGCGGCTGTCAGTGTCACGCATGCAACTGCCCCAAAGACCGATGGGACGCGCCTCGTTGCCGGCGCTCAGGCGCCTGGCTGCAGGCGGCGGCGGTCGACGCCGAGACCCGTTTGATCGAGCAGGCCCTTGCGCTTGGCGTCGTAATAATAGCCCGTCTGATAGAGCTGGTCGGCCCGCTTGGCATTACCGCCCGAGACCAGCCAGGCGCCGCGCAGGTATTTGACAGCGTATTTGAGATTGGTTTCGGCGTCGAACAGGCCGGCTGCCGGCCCGACATAGCCCATGCCGCGTGCGGTCGCGTGCTTGATCTGCATCAGTCCCCAATGACCGTGATTATAGGCCTTCGGATTGAAGGTGCTCTCGCGGTTGACGACATGGCGCACCAGATCGACCGGCACTTCGTAGATCGCCGAATATTTCTCGATCAGCCGCTCGATCTCGGCGCGCGGACCTGTGGCATGCTGTTCGGGCTGGCCCGGTTGGGCAAGCAGCGCCGGGTTCTGCGGCATCACATAGGCGACCTGCTGCACGCCCGGCATGGGAGCCACCTTCGCTGATTGGCCGGTGACCGGCATGGCAACAGCGGCGCTCTTGTAGGCGGCGGCCTGCTTGAGCGCACCGGGGCCGGTCGGCGATGCGCCGGCCAGCAGCACCGGCGGCGGCGGAAACTGCCCGGCGACGGGTGTCGAGCCGGCGAACGCGGCAGGTTGCGCCGGCGGCGGAAGGGCGGCGCCGGGTTGCGCCGGCGGCGGCAACGGCGCACCAGCCGTCGTCGCGCCAGGCGCCGTCGCCCCAGGTGCCCTCGCCAGGGCCACGGCATCGCCGGTCAGCGCCGCCGTTTGCACCTGAGCGAGGCCGGAAGGCTCCGGCAGCACAGCAACGGTTTCGGGCAGCGCGATGGTCGGTGTGTCGTCCTCGGCGGCCGGCGTCGATGCCGCCGCAAGCGCCGGCGAGGGTTTCATCTGTGAGGTCGAGGTACAGCCGCTGAGGCCGGCAGCGGCAACGAGCACGCCGATCGCGGTGAGGATGATTTTCGCTGCCAAGCCCTGCAGGTCCGATTGTCCGTTGTTGAAAAGTCCTTACACCAGCGATTCCAACCGGGCAATCAGGGCCAGTGTGCAGCTTTCGGGTGGCGAGACTCGAAGCAAACTGCGATATTGTTCCCCATCTGTACCGGAGATGTACCCGTTTTTCGCAGTTTGCGGAAAGGAGCGCACCATGGAAAATGCATTGCCGATCACGGCCGGCCACGCAGTGTTAGAAACAGTGATCGGCTTCATGGGCGCCGCCTGGAGCGAAAAGGGCCTGATCCGGCTCTGCCTGCCCGAGCGCAGTCGCGAAGCGGTTGAGCGCCGCCTGTTTCGCCATGCCGGAGTCTCCACCTCCACCGAACAGCCGCAATGGGTGGTCGAACTGATCGCTTCGATCAAGGCCTATGCAGCCGGGGAGGATGTCGATTTTTCCGGCGTGCCGGTCGATCTCGACGGCGTCGACGATTTCCGCCTCGCCATCTATGACGCCGCGCGCCAACTTGGCTTCGGCGAGACCACCACCTATGGCGAACTGGCCAAGCGGGCCGGCCATGCCGGGCTTGCGCGCGAAACCGGCGCAGCCCTCGGCGCCAATCCGGTGCCGCTGGTGATTCCCTGCCACCGCATCCTTGCCGCCGGCGGCAAGATCGGCGGCTTCTCGGCTACCGGCGGCTCCGCCACCAAGGAGAAGATGCTGGCCATGGAAGGCGTCCGGGTCGGCTCGCCGCCCGCCGCTCAGGCATCATTCGCGTTCTGACACAGCTTGCCGAACGCCGGATGCTATGACGCGGAAAGATCCGCCGTCGGAAATGCCGGTCGAAGTCCGGCCGTTTGCAGATATAGACGGGGCAGGATTTGACATCGGCGCTCGGCACATAGGCCCGCGCCCTCACCTCGCCCATGTTGCAGAAGCGCTCGTCCCGCACATAGCGGTCATAAAGCGGCAGTCCCGGCACGCGCGTCGACTGATAGCGCAGGATGACCGCGCCCTGCCTGGCGATCGTCGCCCGCACGCGGTCGCAGCTCATGCGCGTCGGGTCGTAGCGCGAGACGGCCTGCGCCTCGGCGGCCACCAACATCAGGCAGGCGGCAAGCAGAATTGTCCTCATGATCTTCTCCCGCAACAGCAAGCGCATCTTCCCTCCACAACGCATCCCCGGCGGCAAACCTTCCAAGCGCAGTGGGCTCCGTTGGACGCTATCGCGGCACATGCCGGTAACGCCATCTTGTTTTCGTTCGCGAACCATACTATATCCGGCGCATTGAATTTGGCCGATCGATCGGGCCGCGATCTTCGCGTTTGCTGACGTCTATCTCCAAAATTTCGATACCACCGGCCGGGCTTTGGTCCGGTCAAACGAAGCAAATGTGAAGGACTCTACATGGCAACTGGTACGGTTAAGTGGTTCAACGCCACCAAGGGCTACGGCTTCATCCAGCCCGACAATGGCGGCGCGGACGTTTTCGTCCACATCTCCGCCGTCGAGCGCGCTGGCATGACCACCCTCGTTGAAGGCCAGAAGATCAGCTTCGAGATCGAGCAGGACCGCCGCACCGGCAAGTCCGCTGCTGGGTCTCTGAGCAAGGCAGCCTGATTTGGCGCTGGCATTTTGCAGCCGGGCGTGATCGCCTGGCATTGCACAATGCGCCTAGTTAGCGACGCGCACCGGGCGAGAGCCTGGAGCGGGCGGCAAGTCACGGATGTACTGACGGTCGTGCGATAAGCGCGCCGGAGCGAAAGGACCCGACAAGCTGGAACAGCAGATAGCTGCCGGCCCGGCCCCAACGCTTCCGATCAGGCTACCGGCATAGGAAGGCGGGCATTGTCCCGCCTTTTTTGTTGCCTGAATTGGCAAGCCGCCGCCCGCGCTTGTGGTCCCACTTTGCTGCCGGCAAACTGCGTGACCAAAGGCCGTTCGCCGTACCGGCCGAGAAGAACTTCACTTCGATGAGACCAATCCGCGACATCCATCCCTCCATTTCAAAAGGTGGGAGAGCTTTGGTCGGCGAGGATAGACGACACTTATCGGGCCTTGGCCCTCGAAAGCGCTGATGCTTCGACTGGATCTGGATCGGCACCCATGCCGAATACGATCGTCTCATCAAATAGCCAGCATTCGGCGGCTGCAAAATGCTGCGGCATAGAAACAGACTACCCAACCCACTCGATCGGCACGTGCCCCTTGTCCGTCTCGACCCGCTTCAGCCACTCCACCACGGCCGGATAGGCGTCGAGCTGGAAACCGCCCATCTCGGCGGTGTGAGTGTAGGCATAGAGCGCAATGTCGGCGACGCTGTAGCTGGCGCCGGCAAAAAAGGCGTTCTGCTCCAGATGCTTGTTCATCACGCCGAGCGCCTTGTTGCCGCGCTCCAAGGTCAGCGCCAACCGTTCCGGCGTCGCATCCTTCGCCCTCTCGGGAAATGTGAGCAGCGCCTTGCGCACCGCGATATAGGGCTCGTGGCTGTACTGCTCGAAGAACAGCCACTGATACGCCAGCGCCCGCTCATATCTGTCGGCCGGCAGGAAGCGCGTGCCTTCGGCGAGATAGAGCAGAATGGCGTTGGATTCAGCGATGCGTCGGCCGTCGTCGAGCTCGATCAGCGGCACCATCGCGTTGGGGTTCTTGGCGACATAGTCGGCCTTGCGCGTCTCCCCGGTGTGCGAGCTCACTTCGATGCGGGTGAAGGGAATGCCGAGCTTTGCCATCAACAGACGCGGCTTGTAGCAATTGCCGCTGTCGATCATGTCATAAAGGATCATGGCCCTCTCCGCGCGCGACGAACGATCAGCTGCCTCTAACTCGCCTGTGCGGGGTTCATCCAGTGATTTGTTTTTGAGTGAAAGCATCAGCGGCGCTGATGCAGAGGCACTACCTTGTTGTCCATACCGAGCAGCGCATCGATCGCCAGCGGCTCTTCGTTGAAGATGGTGCCGGCGAGCGCCGGGCGGGCGAGGTGATATCCTTGTAGGAGGTCGACGCCGCCATCGAGCGCGACGCGCAGATGCGTGGCATGCTCGATGCCCTCGACCAGCACCTTGGCGCCGCGGTCGTGCAGCGTCGAAACCAGCGGCCGGAAGAACCGCTCGGCGGCGGCATGGCGGCAGAACTCGGCAAACCAGCCGCCGTCGATCTTGACGATGTCGGGCGACAGCAGGCTGATGCGCGCTTCGGTCGAATGTCCAGTGCCGAAGTCATCGATGGCGATGCGGACACCGTCACGCCTCATCTCGCGCACGAGACCGGCGAGCACATGCTCGTCGGTTGCCTGCTCGGTGATCTCGCAGACCAGCATGGCCGGTTCGAGGCCGAAATCGCCGAGATGCCTGGCCATCAGCCGGATCTCGGCGAGCGCCCGCCCGAAATGATCGTTGATCATCGGATTGTAGTTGAAGAACAAGGTAAGGCCATCGACGCCGATGTTGCGGTAGTTGCCGAGATGCAGCATCCGGCACATCGTCTCGACGAACAGCCGGTCCTTTGCCACAACGCTGTCGAAGAAAACTTGCGGCGCAACGGGCGTCGCGACGCGCCGCGGCTCGATCAGCGCCTCGACGGCGACGGGTTGCAGCGATCTGCCACGCGGCGCGAAGATCGGCTGGTAGGCGCTCCACAGCCGGAACTCGCCATAGACGCCGAATTGAAGGCCGATCTCGTCTTCGAAGATCGCTTCGGCGACACTTCGCCGCCTTTCAGGGCGCTGCCTGTCGGGCCGCCCGATCATGGCGTCACCTTGCGCCCAAACGCCTTGGTTGGGCGAGCTGACGCCACCGGAGCGGGACTGGCGGCCGCTGTCGTCTTGCCCTGCCCGGCCGCGGGCGCCTGCACACTCTTGCCGAAGACGCGAAGACTGGTCGAGGCCAGCTCCGGCCGGGCAAGCACATAGCCTTGCACCATTGACGCCCCGGATTTCTCGGCGAGCTCGAGCTGCCAGCCTTCCTCGATGCCTTCGAAAACCGTGCGGATGCCCTGATTTTCGAAGCTCGTCACCATCGTCGTCAGCAGCGCGAATCCGGCTCCGGACTCCATCAGCTGCGTGATCCAGTTGGCGTCGAATTTGACGATGTCCGGCCGCAATTCCTTTATGCGGTTGATGTCGGATTCGTCGGCGCCGTAATCGTCGACGGCGATGCGGAACCCGTTGGCGCGCAACGCCTCGACGAAGCTGTAAAGCGTTTCCTGCGAAGCCGATTTCTGCTCGGTGACCTCGCACACGATACGGCGCGGGTCGATGCCGGCCTCGTGCAGCACCAGCCGCATGTCGCGCAGCGCCTTGTCGACGATGGCCCGGTCGGTGAACACCGACGGATCGAAATTGACGAAAATCGACGCCTCTTGCGGCAGACAGCCGCCGGCGTTGAGCAGATGCAGCGTCCTGGTCAGCGCCTCGATATGCAGCCGGTCGCCTGCGGGGCAAGTGCCGAAGAAGCTCATCGGCGATTGCGCCTCACCGTCGCGGAACGGGCGGATAAGCCCCTCGAAGGCGACGAGCGAAAGCTTGCCTCCATCGAAGGCGAAGATTGGCTGGAAGGCGCTCTGCAGCGTGTAGATTCCCCAGACACCGCTTGAGGTGCCGTCATCATGACGGATGATATGGGCAAGCCCGATGCTGCGCGACAAAGGTCCCTCGCTCCGCAGAGTAAGCGGAATTCGATCTGCCATCCTGCCAGCCAAGGGTTTACCGCTCGTTGATGAATTTATAGTTGCCGCTCACGCCACCTTGACCTCTGGATCACCCGACAATGCTTGCGCTTGGCCCGATGATGCGACATGAGAGGCGCCGCGGCCGCTCCTGGCCGCGCCCTTCTCTTGGAGACGCTCTGTCATGGCCTTTCTTGCCGACGCCCTTTCCCGCGTGAAGCCTTCCGCGACCATCGCGGTGACGCAGAAAGCGCGTGAGCTGAAAAATGCCGGCCGTGACGTCATCGGCCTCGGCGCCGGCGAGCCGGACTTCGACACGCCCGATAACATCAAGAACGCGGCGATCGAGGCGATCCGGCGTGGCGAGACCAAGTACCCGCCGGTCTCCGGCATCGCGCCGCTGCGCGAGGCGATCGCGAAAAAATTCAAGCGCGAGAACAATCTCGACTACCGACCGGAGCAGACCATCGTCGGCACCGGCGGCAAGCAGATCCTGTTCAACGCCTTCATGGCGACGCTGAACCCCGGCGACGAGGTCATCATCCCGCGCCCCTATTGGGTGAGCTACCCGGAAATGGTGGCGATCTGCGGCGGCACGTCCGTCTTTGCCGACACCTCGATCGACAACGGCTTCAAGCTGACGGCTGAGGTGCTGGAAAGGGCGATCACGCCGAAGACGAAATGGCTGCTGATGAACTCGCCGTCCAACCCATCGGGCGCCGCTTACACCGAGCGTGAACTCAGGGCCCTGGCCGACGTGCTGCTCAAGCACCCGCATGTCTGGACGCTGACCGACGACATGTATGAGCACCTGACCTATGGCGACTTCGTCTTCAAGACCATCGCCGAGGTCGAACCGAGCCTCTACGAGCGCACGCTAACCATGAACGGCGTGTCGAAGGCCTATGCCATGACCGGCTGGCGTATCGGCTACGCCGCCGGCCCGGTGCCGCTGATCAAGGCAATGGACATGATCCAGGGCCAGCAGACTTCCGGCGCCTGCACCATCGCGCAATGGGCGTCCGTCGAGGCGCTCAACGGCCCGCAGGACTTCATCGCCAAGAACAGGGCGATCTTCCAGGGGCGGCGCGACCTCGTCGTGTCGATGCTCAACCAGGCGCGCGGCATCTCTTGCCCATTGCCGGAAGGCGCCTTCTACGTCTATCCGTCCTGCGCTGAGCTGATCGGCAAGAAGACGAAGGCCGGCAAGGTCATCGACAATGACGACGTCTTCTGCTCGGAGCTGCTCGACGCCGAAGGCGTTGCCGTTGTGTTCGGATCGGCCTTCGGCCTCGGCCCGAACTTCCGCATCTCCTACGCAACATCGGAGGCGCTGCTGGAGGAAGCCTGCACCCGCATCCAGCGTTTCACTGCGTCGCTGACCTGATCGGCAACGCCGCCATCCACAAAACCCGGCTTCGCGCCGGGTGCCGGGTATTGTTGGACGGCAATCAGCCGCCATACTGTTCGTCGGAGACCGCCTCGAGCCACTCGGCATGGACGCCGTCCAGCGCTTCCTGCATGGCGACATGCGTCATCGTGGTCTTCGGCCCGGCGCCGTGCCAGTGCTTTTCGCCCGGCGCGAAGGAGATGACGTCGCCGGCCCTGATCACCTCGATCGGCCCGCCCCACGTTTGCGCAAGCCCGGCGCCGGCCGTGACGTAGAGCGTCTGGCCGAGCGGGTGCGTGTGCCAATGCGTGCGGGCGCCCGGTTCGAAACTGACCAGGGTTGCCCTCAGCCGCGCCGGCGCCTCCTTCTCGATGATCGGCGTCTGCAGCACCTTGCCGGTGAAATACTTTTCAGGCGCGATGATCGTCGGCACGCTGCCGCACGCAATGATCTTCATCGTAGAAACTCTCAAATCGTTAGGGACCGGTCCGCCGCAGCGGGAGGTCAGTTTCTTGCTATATGGCGACCGACGCAATCGCCTTTGAGCGCTTGAGCCACCGGGCTGTTCGAAACCGAGCACAAAACCAAAGCCGGCGCATTTCCTATTTTCCTTGCCCTCTCCGCGAACCCGTGTGACGATGGCCTTGGCAGGTGGTGAGCAACAACCCCGCCCGCGACGGCTGAACAGGCCGGCCGCCGCTCCCAGGGAAACGCCTGAGTGGAGGTCAGCCATGGGTAATCGCGCCGGAGGACGACGCACGGGACCGAAATGCATCGCCATAGTCGGTCCCTTCGCAAGCGGTAAGACGACACTTCTCGAAGCTATCCTCGCCCGCACGGGCGCCATTCCCCGCCAGAATCCCGTCTCATCGGGCAACACGGTTTCCGATCATTCGCCAGAAGCCCGCGCCCACGCCATGAGCGTCGAGGCGACCTTTGCCACGACGGAATTCATGGGCGAGCAGTTCACCTTCGTCGATTGCCCCGGTTCCATCGAGTTCGCCTTCGAGGCGGAGCCGGTGCTTGCCGCCTGCGATGTCGCCGTGGTCGTGGCCGAAGCGGACGAAAAGAAGATACCCGCGCTTCAGCTCATCATGCGCAAGCTCGACGATCTCGGCGTGCCGCGCATCCTGTTCCTCAACAAGGTGGACAAGGCGGTCGCCGGCGTGCGCGAGACGCTAAAGATGCTGCAGCCGGCCAGTTCGGCGCCGCTGCTGCTGCGCCAGATTCCATTGCGCAAGGATGGTGTCGTCATCGGCTCGATCGATCTGGCCTTGGAGCGCGCCTATGTCTACCGCGAATATGCCGAAAGCCAGGTCGCCGAGATTCCGGACGACGACAAGGCGCGCGAGCTCGAGGCACGGTTCTCGATGCTGGAGACGCTGGCCGACCATGACGACCAGCTGATGGAGCAGTTGCTGGAGGAGATCGAGCCCCCGAAGGACGCGATCTTCGATGACCTTGCCGCTGACCTGCGCGCCGGCTCGGTGACGCCGGTGCTGATCGGTACTGCCGAGAAGGGCAACGGTGTGCTGCGCCTGTTGAAAGCTATCCGCCACGACGCGCCTGACGTCGAGGCGACGCGCAAGCGCCTTGGCGCGCCTGATGGCAGCCAGACGGTCGTGCAGGTGATGAAGACCATCCACACCGCGCATGGCGGCAAACTGTCTATTTCGCGTGTGCTTTCCGGCCAGGTGGCCGACGCGGCCGAACTCTTCCTCTCCAGCGGCGACACGACGAAGGTCTCCGGCATCTACAAGATGCTTGGCAAAGACCAGTTGAAGCTGCCGTCGGCCAAGGCTGGCGATACCGTCGCGCTCGGCAAGCTCGACAATGTCAGGACCGGCCAAACGCTGAGTTCGGCCAAGGGCGGCATCAAGCCGCTGATCGCCCTGGAGCCCCCGCAACCGGTGTTCGCATTCGCTCTGCGCCCCAAGGAGCGCAAGGACGAGGTCAAGATGTCGGCAGCGATCCAGAGGTTAGCCGAGGAAGACCCCTCGCTCAGCCTGCACCACAACCAGGATTCCGCGGAGACCGTATTGTCGGGCCATGGCGAAATGCACCTGCGCGTCGTGCGCGAGCGGCTGGAGGGCAAGAACCAGATCCCGATCGATGGCCATTCGCCGGCGGTGCCCTATCGCGAGACGATCCGCAAATCCGCGCAGCAGCGCGGCCGCCACAAGAAACAGTCGGGCGGCCACGGCCAGTTCGGCGACGTGGTGATCGAGATCAAGCCGCTGCCGCGCGGCACGGGTTTCCAGTTCACCGACACCATCACCGGCGGCGTCGTGCCAAAAACCTACATCCAGTCGGTGGAGACCGGCATCCGCGACTATCTGAAATCCGGTCCGCTCGGCTTCCCGGTGGTCGATGTCGCCGTCAACCTTTCGGACGGCTCCTATCATGCCGTCGACTCGTCCGACATGGCCTTCCAGATGGCGGCCAAGCTGGCGATGAAGGAAGGCATGGCGGCCTGTTCGCCGGTTCTGCTGGAACCGATCATGAAGGTCGAGATCGTCACGCCTTCAGATGCGACCTCGAGGATTATCGCTTTGATCCCGCAGCGGCGCGGCCAGATCCTTGGCTATGACGCGCGGCCCGGCTGGCCGGGCTGGGACGTGGTCGAAGCGACCATGCCCCAGGCCGAGATCGGCGACCTGATCATCGAGCTGCGCTCGGCGACGGCAGGCGTCGCCAGCTACAAGGCCGTCTTCGACCATATGGCCGAGCTGACCGGGCGCCTCGCCGACGAGGCGATGAACGCCAACGGCAAGGCCGCCTGATCGGATCTTGTTGAAGACGCGAAAACGGCGCCCGGATCGTCCGGGCGCCGTTCTTATTGCGGACTGTCTTCCTTGGGAGGCAACGGCAGGTCCGCCGCATCAGGAAATGGATCGGACGCGGTAGCTGCCTGAGCCCGGCCTGTCCGAGTGATGCCCCCATCTCCCGGACCGACCAACCGCGTCCTATGATCTACCTAATCGATAGAGTGCGTCTGCGACATGTTACCCGATGTTACATGTCACTGTTACGCGGGCCGCGCGCACGCATTTCTGGTGTCGGCGTGACTTCGGCGCAACAAAAAAGCCGGATCAATAAAGATCCGGCTGAGTTTGATTGGAAGTGCCGATTAGGGCTAACCTCCAGAGGGGAACACTCGAGGGCGCTAATGGGAGGAGAACGCGCCCTGGAGATGAACTATATATGTGCTCATCATGCTCAAGAAACAAGCATCTATTTTGCAACACACGCATGCAAAAAGAGGTAGGCTGTGGTCTAATCCGTCGCGAGAACCGATAGGACCAGAAAAAATCGCCGAATCCAGAGCCGTTCCGGACTGAAAGCGATCGCTGATATGCAAACCGGGTCAGATTCCGGTGCCGAAATACGCTAAATTCACAATGATGCGAACTTGGGCTGGTCGCGTTTATTTCTGCGGCAGGAGAGCCCGATGCGAACTTTTTCGGCAATTGCCGGCAGCGCCTTGTTCTTTGTCTCCGCCCCGGGCGCGCTGTCTCCGGCTGGCTGCCACGCCATGGCGCGCTTAAGTCCCTGTCGTGGGCCAGGTCAGGCCGGCACCACCCGAATATCGGCAGGTCCTGCTAGTAGGACCAACTGCGCGCCTTGGCGATGATGAAATCGCGGAATACGTGCAGCTTCGCCTGGTTCTTCATCGCGTCGGGATAGGCGAAATAGGTGTCGAAGGACGGCACCTCGGTTTCGGGCAGCAACTGGACGAGGTTCGAGTCCTTGTTGATGACGTAGTCGGGCAGCATGGCGATGCCGGCGCCGCCCTGGACCGCGCGCTTGATAGACAGGATGTCGTTGATCTGCAGCGTCGGCACCCTTTGCCCGCCCTCGAAATCGCCGACCGTCTCCAGCCAGTTCAGCTCCGACAGATGCGAGGGCACCGGCACGCCGAAGGTGACGATCCGGTGGTTCCTGAGCTCGGCGATCGAGGCGGGCTTGCCGAACTTCGCCACATAGGAAGGCGACGCATAAAGGTGGAAATGCACCGTGAACAGCCGGCGCTGGATAAGATCCGGCTGCTGCGGCTGGCGTAGGCGGATGGCGCAATCGGCCTGACGCATGGTGAGGTCGAGCTCCTCGTTGGCGAGGATGAGCTGCAGGCTGATCTCGGGGTAGAGCTCGATGAATTCCTGCACGCGCTCGGTCAGCCAGCCGGCCCCGAGCCCCACCGTTGTTGTGACCCTCAGCACGCCGGATGGGCGATCCTTGGTCTCGGTCAGCCGCGACTTGATCGTCTCCAGCTTCATCAGCACGTCATGTGCCGTGCGGAACAGCATCTCGCCCTGCTCGGTCAACACGAGGCCACGCGCGTGGCGATGGAACAGCGCCACGCCGACGTCATGCTCCAGTGCGCTGACCTGCCGCGAGATCGCCGACTGCGACAGATGCAGCGTTTCGGCGGCATGGGTAAACGACCCAGCCTCCGCCGCAGCGTGAAACACGCGTAGCTTGTCCCAGTCCAGCGCCATGATTCCCCTCGTGTTGCCTTTGGCGTCTGAATGAAAAATCAGGCTTTTAAACGGCTTTTTTCAGCCGATCGATTATTCCGCCGCTTCGCGGTGAACCTCGATCCCCGCCAGATATTTCTCCGCCTCGAGCGCGGCCATGCAACCGAGCCCGGCAGCTGTAACCGCTTGCCGGTAGACATCGTCGGTGACGTCGCCGGCGGCGAAAACGCCGGGAACGTCGGTACGGGTCGAATCGGGCGCCGTCCACAGATAGCCGTTCGGCTTCTGCTTCAGCTTGCCGATGAAAAGCTCGACCGCCGGCGCATGGCCGATCGCGACAAAGACGCCATCGACCTGCAGCCGCGACACTTCGCCCGTCACCACATTGCGCAGCTTCAAGCCGTCGACCGAAGGCGGCAGCGGTGCCTTGCCCGGCTGCCCGGTGATCTCGTCGACGACGGTATCCCAGATGATGCGGACATTGTCCTTCTTGAACAGCCGCTCGCGCAGGATACGCTCGGCGCGGAAATCGTTGCGGCGGTGAATGACGGTGACGCTCCTGGCGAGGTTGGCGAGGTAGAGCGCCTCCTCCACCGCCGAATTGCCGCCGCCGACCACGGCGACATCCTTGCCGCGATAGAAGAAGCCGTCGCAGGTGGCGCAGGCCGAGACGCCGAAGCCCATGAACGTCTGCTCGGACGGGATACCCAGCCACTTGGCTTGCGCGCCGGTGGCGATGATCAAAGCGTCGGCGGTGTAGACGGTGCCGGAATCGCCGGTGGCGCGAAACGGCCGCACATTGAGATCGACCTCGGTGATGATGTCGTTGACGATCTCGGTGCCGACATGCTCGGCCTGCTTGAGCATCTGCTCCATCAGCCAGGGGCCCTGGATCGGATCGGCGAAGCCCGGATAGTTTTCGACGTCGGTGGTGATCATCAACTGACCGCCCTGCTGCAGGCCGGCGACAAGCATCGGCTTCAGCATGGCGCGGGCGGCATAGATCGCCGCGGTGTAGCCGGCCGGCCCGGAGCCGATGATGAGAACGGGCGCGTGTTTGGTGTTCATGAAAAAGTCCCCTGCGGCGCGAGGGCCGTGGTTTTGTTGCCGGTAATGTAAGTGCTGCCCGCCAAGCCAGCAAGGCAGCTTGGCCTTCGTCCCCGGAAAGCTTCATAGCGGTATACAGGGCCATATCGCAGCCAGTTGCAGAAAAATCATCGCAAAGGGATGGCCTCGCGTGCGAAACCAAATTACAAAATCGCGAAAGATTCTTGCGCGAAAGCCGATCATGCCGCTCAAAGCCGATCTCGACGCCATCGACTGGAAGATCCTGCGAGAGCTGCAGAGTGACGGTCGTATGACCAATGTCGAGTTGTCCGGCCGCGTCGGCATCTCGGCGCCGCCTTGCCTGCGCCGCGTCAGGCGACTGGAAGAGGCCGGCATCATCCGCGGTTACCGTGCGCTCCTCAATGCGCCGGCGCTCGGCATGGATGTCGTCGCCTTCTGCCTGATCGGCCTGCACCATCAGGCCGACGCCGAGCTCAAGGCTTTTGCCGAGCGGACGAGGGGCTGGCCGATCGTTCGCGATGCCTGGATGGTGTCGGGCGAGTCCGATTTCCTGCTGCATTGCGTGGCAAGCGACCTTGGCACCTTCCAGACCTTCGTCATCGAGGAGCTCGCCTCGGCGCCCAATGTCGACACGGTGCGCACCGCGCTGACCATCCGCCGGGTCAAGGATGAGGGGCTGGTCGCCTTTCCGGCTTAATGCGCCGGCTTCCGATGAAGCCGCTGGAAAAACAGCGGTTTGGCGCTCAATTTTGAATCAATCCGCGATCATTGCGATCGTATCGCGGTGAGCAGACCTTCCAGGTCCCGCACATCGCGCAGCGGCAAAACGGAAAAGCCGCCCATCGGTGTGGCTTCGCCATCGACAAGCCAGCCGCGCTCGAGGCCGGCGCGCTGGCCTGCTTCCATGTCGGCCGGCTTGTCGCCGACGATCAGCGATCGCTTGAGATCGAGGCCGAGGCGGCGCCCTGCCTCGAGCAGCATGCCCGGATTGGGCTTGCGCATCGGATGATCGGCCATCGCCAGCGGGCCCGAACCGGCCTCGTGGTAGGCGCAGGCCAGCACCATGTCGACGGCTGCGTTCTTCTCGGCAAGCAGTTCGAGCACCCGCTGATTGACCCGGGCGAAGGCATCCCAGCCAAAATAGCCGCGCGCGATACCGGACTGGTTGGTGATGACGATGACCGGAATGCCGCGCCGATTCGCGGCTTCTATGGCAGGCGCGATACCGTCGCGCAGCACCATGGCGTCCGGATCGTCAGGATAGCCGGTATCGATATTGATGGTGCCGTCACGGTCTAGAAACAGTGCCGGCAGGCCAGCCGGAAACGCCTTGGCGCCAATCCGCTCGATCCACAGGCCGGGCTCGACGAGCGGAAAATCCCCTTCGCGGTCAGCCATTGCTGAGACGCGCTTCGACCGCCTCGCACAGGTGGTGATAGAGGCAGAGATGCCCCTGCTGGATGATCGGCGTCGAGGTCGACGGCACGTTGAGCAAGATGTCCGTGAGCGGCTTGAGCTTGCCGCCGGTGTCGCCGGTGAGGCTGATCACCGTCATGCCCATGGCCCGCGCCTGCTCGGCGGCGGCAAGGATGCTCGGCGAATTGCCGCTGGTGGAGATGGCGAGCAATACCGCGCCTTCCGACCCATGCGCCTCTACCTGGCGTGAGAAGACGGTGTCGAAGCCGTAGTCGTTGCCCCAGGCGGTCAGCACCGCCGCATTGGCCGGCAGCGCGATGACATTGTAGGCCTTGCGCTCTTTAAGGAACCGGCCGACCAGTTCGCCGGCGATGTGGATGGCGTCGCTCGCCGAGCCGCCATTGCCGCAGATCAGCAGCGCCTTGCCGTGTGACAGCGCCTTCACGACCGCGCTCACCGCGCGCTCCATCTCGCCGGTGAGATCGCGCTCGACCATTGCCGAGATCGCCGCCGCGGAGCGGACCAGATAGTCGTTCAGCTCGGACATGAAACCCTCAATTCGCGCCGCCGGCGCGCAGCTTGCCGATGGTTTTGGTGGTGCTCTTGCCGGCGACGAGGTCGACCAGCACCACACGCCCGCCCGCGTTCTGCACCACGTCGGCGCCGACCACGGTCTCGATCGTGTAATCCGCGCCCTTGACCAGGATGTCGGGCAGAAGCGCCTCGATCAGCTTGAGCGGCGTGTCTTCCTCGAAGACGACAACGGCATCGACCGAGGCGAGCGCCGCGAGCACGCAGGCGCGGTCGTGCTGGTCGTTGACCGGACGTCCGGGCCCTTTCAGCCGGCGCACCGAGGCGTCGCTGTTCAAGCCGAGCACCAGCCGGTCGCATCGGCTGCGCGCGGCGTGCAGCAGGCTGACATGGCCGGCATGCAGAATGTCGAAGCAGCCATTGGTGAAGCCAACCGACAGCCCCTCCTCTTTCCAGGCCGCCACCATCCTGGCCGCCGCATTGGCGTCGAGAATGGCGTCCTTGTGGGCGACCGGTCCATGCGAGCGGAACAGCGCGCCGGAAAGCTCCTCCACTGTCAGCCGCGCCGTGCCGCGCTTGCCAACGACCACGCCGCCGGCGGCATTGGCGATTGTAGCAGCCTGCACCCGGTCGGCGCCCGCGGCGAGCGACAGCGCGAAGGTGGCGATGACCGTGTCGCCGGCGCCGGAGACGTCGAACACTTCGCGCGCCTGCGTGGAGATATGGCGGGCATCCTCCGCGGTGACCACGCTCATGCCCTTTTCGCTGCGCGTCGCGACGATGAACTCGAAGTCATGCGC
>NZ_RZSN01000108.1:0-21172 GCF_003997315.1 Mesorhizobium sp. M1A.F.Ca.IN.020.04.1.1 | reverse complement strand
CGAGATCGTCGGCATCGAATTTCTTCGTCGGCGCGAACTGCCACAGGATCGGTCCCAGCTTGTCGCCGAGCGCGACAATGCCCGAGCCGAGGAAGCGCATTATCGATTCCCCGGCCTCGCCAAGCACGCGGCGGTTGGTGACGAAGCGGTTGCCCTTGAGCGAAAAGACGAAGCCCTCCGGCGTGTCGTTCGCCCACTTGACGAAGGTCGGCTCCTTGAAGCTGGAATAATAGGTGCCGTTGACCTCGATGCTCGGCACCTGGCGGCTGGCAAAGTGCAACTGCTTGGCCTTGGCGAGCTTGTCCGGATAGAAGGAGGTGTCCCAGGGCTCGAAGGTCCAGCCGCCCATGCCGGAGCGGATCTTTCCTTGGATCATCGTCTTCCTCCTCCGAGTTTTGAGTACGGCTCAGGCTGCTTTGTCGACCGGCTTGGCCATGTCGACCAATATCCATCCTGGCCGGTATGGGTTGGCGCGGCGACCCGTCTCCCGATAGCCGTAAGCCGAATAGAGCGCGATGTTCCGCTCCATGCGCGAATTGGTGTAGAGCCGCACCTCCGGCACGCTCCATGACCGCGCCTGCTCGTCGGCGAAGTCGAGCAGCCTGATGCCGAGCTTCCTGCCCTGGAAGGCCGGCGAAACGGCAACGCTGAAGATCATGGCATGATGGTCGTGCCGCTCGAGGACAAGCAGCCCGGCCAGATCGGAACCATCCTCCAGCAGCCAGACCTCGCCGCGCGCAATGCGGGGTGCATAGTCCTCGGTCACCGGGATCGGCGGCGCGCCGAACAGGGCGGTATAGGGGGCGTAGGCGTCCGTGGTTATCGCGACGACAGCTTGGAGATCACCTGCAAGCGCTTGCCTGATCTTCATTTGAGACTGTTCCAAACGCTTGCCGACCCACTTGCTCACTCGGCCGCTTCGCGCTTGCCCCCGGGGCGCCGCTCCAGAAGCTCCTTCAGGAACTGGCCGGTGTAGCTGCGCTTTTCGCGCACGATCGCTTCCGGCGTGCCGGAGGCTACCAGCTCGCCACCGCCGTCGCCGCCCTCGGGGCCGAGGTCGAGCACCCAGTCGGCGGTCTTGATGACTTCGAGGTTGTGCTCGATCACCACCACCGTGTTGCCCTGGTCGACCAGCTCATGCAGCACTTCCAGAAGCTTGGCGACGTCGTGGAAATGCAGGCCGGTGGTCGGCTCATCCAGGATGTAGAGCGTCTTACCGGTCGCCTTGCGCGACAGTTCCTTGGCCAGCTTGATGCGCTGCGCCTCGCCGCCGGAGAGCGTCGTCGCCTGCTGGCCGATGTGGATGTAGCCGAGCCCGACCTGCTTCAGCGTCTCCAGCTTGTCGCGCACGCCGGGCACCGCCGAGAAGAACTCGACGCCTTCCTCGACCGTCATGTCGAGCACGTCGGCGATCGACTTGCCCTTGAACAGCACGTCCAGCGTCTCGCGGTTGTAGCGCTTGCCATGGCAGACGTCGCAGGTGACGTAGACGTCGGGCAGGAAGTGCATCTCGATCTTGATGACGCCGTCGCCCTGGCACGCCTCGCAGCGGCCGCCCTTGACGTTGAAGGAGAAACGGCCCGGCTGATAGCCGCGCGCCTTAGCCTCCGGCAGACCGGCGAACCAATCGCGGATCGGCGTGAAGGCGCCGGTATAAGTGGCGGGGTTGGAGCGCGGCGTGCGGCCAATCGGCGACTGGTCGATATCGATGACCTTGTCGAGGAACTCCAGGCCCTCGATGCGATCATGCTCGGCCGGATGCTCGCGCGAGCCCATGATGCGGCGTGAGGCCGCCTTGAACAGCGTCTCGATCAGGAAGGTCGACTTGCCGCCGCCGGAGACGCCGGTGACGCAGGTGAAAGTGCCGAGCGGGATCTCCGCCGTGACGTTTTTCAGATTGTTGCCGCGCGCGCCGACGACCTTGATACGCCGGTTCTTTTTCGCCTCGCGGCGCACCGCCGGCGTCGCGACCTCGAGCTCGCCCGACAAATACTTGCCGGTGATCGAGGCGGGCGTCGCCATGATCTGCTGCGGCGTGCCTTGCGCGATGATCTCACCGCCATGGATGCCGGCGGCCGGGCCGATATCGACGACATAGTCGGCATGCAGGATGGCGTCCTCGTCATGCTCGACGACGATCACCGTGTTGCCGATGTCGCGCAGGTGCTTCAGCGTATCGAGCAGGCGGGCATTGTCGCGCTGGTGCAGACCGATAGACGGCTCGTCCAGGACGTAGAGCACGCCCGTCAAGCCTGAGCCGATCTGCGAGGCCAAACGAATGCGCTGGCTCTCGCCGCCCGACAGCGTGCCGGAATTGCGCGACAACGTCAGATAGTCGAGGCCGACATCGTTCAAGAAACGCAGGCGCTCGCGGATTTCCTTCAGCACCCGGACGGCGATCTCATTCTGCTTTTCGTTGAGCTGCGCCGGCAGATCGGTGAACCACCGGTCGGCCTTGCGGATCGACAGCTCCGTGACCTCGCCGATGTGCCTGCCGGCGATCTTGACTGAGAGCGCTTCCGGCTTCAGCCGGTAGCCGTTGCAGGCGGGGCAGGGGGTGGCCGACATGAAGCGCTCGATCTCCTCGCGCATCCAGGCCGATTCCGTTTCTTTCCAGCGCCGGTCGAGGTTGGGGATGACGCCCTCGAAGGTCTTGGTCGTTTTGTAGGACCGCAGGCCGTCGTCATACTGGAAGGTGATCTCGCGCTCGCCCGTGCCGTGCAGCACGGCCTGCTGCGCCTCGGCGCTCAGATCCTTGAACTTGTCGCCGAGCTTGAAGCCATAGGCCTTGCCCAAGGCCTCAAGCGTCTGCGCGTAATAGGGCGAGGTCGATTTCGCCCACGGGCTGATGGCGCCGTCGCGCAGCGAGACATTCTCGTCCGGCACAATGAGGTTGGCGTCGATGGCGCGCTGGCTGCCGAGGCCGTCGCAGGTCGGGCAGGCGCCGAACGGATTGTTGAAGGAGAACAGCCTGGGCTCGATCTCGGGAATGGTGAAGCCGGACACCGGGCAGGCGAATTTTTCCGAGAACATGATGCGCTCATGCGTCTCGTTCTTCGACTTGTTGACCGAGTCCTCGCCCGTCCGGCTGGCGTCGAGCGGCTTGTCGGCGAACTCGGCCACCGCAAGCCCGTCGGCGAGCTTCAGCGCCGTCTCCATCGAATCCGCAAGCCGCGTCGCCAGATCGCCGCGAACTACGATGCGGTCGACGACCACGTCGATGTCGTGCTTGTATTTCTTGTCCAGCGCCGGCACGTCGGCGATCTCGTAGAAGACGCCGTCGACCTTGACGCGCTGGAACCCCTTCTTCTGCAGCTCCAGAAGTTCCTTGCGGTATTCGCCCTTGCGGCCGCGCACGATCGGCGCCAGCAGGTAGAGACGCGTGCCCTCGTCCAGCGCCAGCACGCGGTCAACCATCTGGCTGACCGTCTGGCTTTCGATCGGCAGGCCGGTGGCCGGCGAATAGGGAATGCCGACGCGGGCGAAGAGCAGGCGCATATAGTCGTAGATTTCGGTGACGGTGCCGACTGTCGAGCGCGGGTTGCGCGACGTCGTCTTCTGCTCGATCGAGATGGCGGGAGACAAGCCGTCGATCTGGTCGACGTCCGGCTTCTGCATCATTTCCAGGAACTGGCGGGCATAGGCCGAAAGGCTTTCGACATAGCGACGCTGACCCTCGGCATAGATGGTGTCGAAGGCAAGCGACGACTTGCCGGATCCCGACAGGCCGGTCATGACGATCAGGCTGTCGCGCGGCAGGTCGAGATCGACGTTCTTGAGATTGTGTTCGCGCGCGCCGCGAATGGAAAGATATTTTTGGTCGGCCATCGCCGGTCGCCGCCTCAGGTCTGGAATTTGCTGGATTGGCGGGTTTGTCCCGGCCATCCCCTATGTAGGTAATCTCGTCGCCGCGTCGAGAGAAGCCACAATCTCGACCAAAGCGTTTAACCGCCTTTCGCGCGAGCGGGCAAGCGGAAAGAACAAAGGCCGAACACCCTCCTGACAAAGCGCTGTGGAAACAGCGGCTGCAAAAACCGTCGCGACCGATCAGTCGAAGGCATTCGACTTACCTGGACGTAACCTCCGATCGATCACATTTTTCTGTAACCGGCTCTTCAACGGTTGACGTCTCGGACCCATGGGGGCAGTCTCAAAGGCGTCAACGAAGCCGGCCGTCTGTCGATGGCCTCGTCACCCAGAGGTGGCCTGCGAGACGCCGCAGGCTTCAGCGATTTGCGCTTCGGACGACATTGCCACAACGGACCAGGAGCGGAGCATGACGCCACCGGACAGTCCCTTGAGGCTCCACGAAGCGATGGAGCCGCGGCGGGCATAGTGCCAGGGTAGGCGTGAGCGCCTCCCGAAAAACGTGACCTGCCGATTCCTACAATCAGAGACCATAGTCGGATCGTCGGCTGAAAGCCGCGTTGCATCCGAAACAGAACGCCGGCAGTCCACTCCCGGCTAAAATTGGGTTTCAGATCCATGAAAGCCCCGTCCACCTGCGGAAGCAGTGGCGGGGCTTGCATTTTGCGAGCCGGAGGTCCGTCGCCGGCGTCCGCAATGCGGGGTAAGCTTCAGTGGTTGGGAGGCCTGATGGCGCCCGTTGCCATGTCGATGGTTATGCTGCCCGAAATCCTGACATCGGTGTCGCCGATCTTGAACGTGCCGTTGCTGCCGGCTGGCAGTGCGTCGTCAGGCTCGGGCTGCGGCGCGGGCTTGGCGATACGGTAGTCGCTGCTCACGCCGGGCAGTTTTTGTGTCGAATTGTCGTCGGCAAAAGCGGCGGTGCCGACCGCAAGCACGCCGGCGACTGCGACAACGGCAAAACCCAGATTCGTCAAGGAACGCGCTCGGATCATGCGCGAACTATAGAGGCGCGCCGAAGGCGAGGCCAGATGCGCCGCAATCAATTTGCCGCGCGGTCAGGCCGCCTTCTTGCGCGTGTCGTAGACATGGTCGACGAGCCCCCAGGCCTTAGCTTCCTCGGCGGTCATGAAATAGTCGCGGTCGAGCGTGCGCTCGACCTCGTCGTAGGTCCGGTCGCAATGCTTGGCGTACAGCTCCGTCATGTGGCGCTTGGTGCGCAGGATGTCGTCGGCGTGGCGCTGGATGTCGGAGGCCTGGCCCTGGAAGCCGCCGAGCGGCTGATGCAGCACGATCCTGGTGTTGGGCAGCGCGATGCGCCGACCGGGCGAGCCTGCCATCAACAGGAATGAGCCCATCGAGGCGGCAAAGCCCATGCACACCGTCGACACCGGGCAGGAGATGTACTGCATGGTGTCGTAGATGGCGAAGCCGCTGGTCACCACGCCGCCCGGCGAGTTGATGTAGATCGATATCTCCTTGTCGGGATGATCCGATTCCAGCGACAGGAGCTGCGCGCAGACCAGCGCCGACACGCCGTCATTGATCTCGCCGTTGATGAAGACGATGCGTTCGCGGAGCAGCCGCGAGAAAATGTCGAAGGCGCGCTCGCCGCGGCTCGACTGCTCGATTACCATCGGCACGAGATTGGCAAAGGCGCTCATCGCAGATCTCCTCGTTCTTTGGTCAAGCCGCGCGCAGCGCCATGCTTGGCGCGTTGGCGGCAGCTGGGCTTTTGCGCGCGTCGAGCGAAATCCGGCAGCGGGCGCCGGAAACGGCGACGACAGGTTGCGCGACCGTCGCGAAACCATCATGGACGATGCTGAGATGCGTGCCGCCGGAAACCGTGCGCGCGAGCGTGAAGGTGACAATGCTGTCGAAGATGGGGCCGTCGAATGCCGGTAGCCGGTCGGCAGCGTCCACGCCCGGTCGCTCGCGCCAGGAATAGCGGAGCAGCTTGCCGGGGTCGGCCTCGAGCACTTCGCACTCGATTGGCGCGTTTGGTCCGGCAAAGGCAAAGCGCTCACCGATCGCCGGCTTGATGTCGTTGGGCATCAGCCACGCGGCGAGCAGTTCCGGCTCGGTGAGCGCCCGCCAGACTTTTTCCGGCGGATCGGGAAGCTCGCATTCGAAGCTGAGCGGCGCGTTGGCCGCTGCCGGGTGTTTGGCAATCGTCATTGGTCCATTTCCTTCAGAACCCTCTTCAAACGCTCGATGCGCTCCGGCCAGAAGGCGCGGTAGCGTTCGATCCAGCCGAGCAAGGGATCGAGCCCTTGAGGTTCGGCGCGGTAATAGGCGTTGCGGCCCGCGCGCCGCTCGATCACCAGTCCGGCGCCGCGCAGCACGGCAAGATGCTGCGAGACGGCCGGCTGCGACACGCTCACGCCGGCGCGCAGCTCGGACACCGTCAATTCGCCGGCCGCGAGCCGCTCGTAGACGGCCCGGCGTGTCGGATCGGCCAGGGCCCGGAAAATCTCTGCTTCGATCATGCACAAAGCATAAGTCGATACTTATTGGTTTGGCAAGCGCCGTTTTAGGCCGTCCAGCGTCTCACCGGCTCCGCGGCTCCGTCGAAGCTTGCCTCGAAGATTGGCGATGCGAGCACGGCATGGATGTGAAGCGTGCCGGAAGCTACGTTTCGAAAGCCATGCTTGCGGTGCGCGGGAATGATCAGGGACTGCCCGGCGGCAAGCACGGCCCGTCGGTCGTCGACCCACATTTCGGCTTCGCCGGCAATCACCGTCAGTACTTCCTCGACTTTGTGCGCATGCGTTGGTGCGCCGCTACCCGGTCCGACCCACTGCTCGAATATGCAAAGGCCCGCCGCGCCATTGGCGGCGGCAACATGCATGCGGGTTTCGACTCCGGCGCGCCACGTTTCGCGCGGCTGATCCTCATGCGAAACAACGTTCATTCCGATATCCCCTTGTTTCCTGCCCAGGAATACTACCTGTTGCTGACATTCCTTGACAGAAACAGCGGTCAAGACTAGAACGAAGAGAGAACAAAAACCTTGTGGGAAAAGCCAGCCTTCGCGGGCATGGGCGAACCGCAGGCTGTAAGGTGAGCGACTTAAAATTTGTTTCGGATGAGCGCGGAGAAGTACGATGGCGGGTAGCGTCAACAAGGTCATTCTGGTCGGCAATCTCGGGGCGGACCCTGAAATCCGCCGCCTGAATTCGGGCGACCCGGTCGTCAACATCCGCATCGCCACGTCGGAAAGCTGGCGCGACAAGAATTCCGGGGAGCGCAAGGAAAAGACGGAGTGGCACAATGTCGTCATCTTCAACGACCAGCTCGCCAAGGTGGCGGAGCAGTATTTGAAGAAGGGCATGAAGGTCTATGTCGAGGGCCAGCTGCAGACGCGCAAATGGCAGGACCAGACCGGCAACGATCGCTACACGACCGAGGTCGTACTGCAGAAATTCCGTGGCGAGCTGCAGATGCTCGACGCGCGCGGCGAAGGCGGCGGCCAGGTCGGCAGTTATGCCGGCGGCGGCAACAGCCGGGGTTCCGATTTCGGCCAGTCGGGCCCGAACGAAGGCTTCAGCCGTGGCGGCGGTGGCGGTTCCAGGGGCGGTGGCGGTGGTTCGTCGCGCGAGCTGGATGACGAGATTCCGTTCTGAAGGTCTCGCAATCGTCGTTTGAGGGGAAGGCGCGATGTCGCTCGGACCGTTGCTGACAGCGCCTCCTCCCATTCCATTGCACGCGTTCGCCGCCTTCGCCGCGCTAGCGATAGGCGGGGCGCAACTGGCATTGCCGAAAGGCACGACACGCCACCGCGTCTTGGGCTATGCCTGGGCCGCGCTGATGCTGGTCGTCGCCGTCTCGAGCTTCTGGATCCAGCAGATACGCCTGATCGGGCCGTTCAGCCCGATCCACATCCTGTCGATCCTGGTGGTTGTCACCGCCCCGCTGGCGGTCTGGTATGCGCACACCCATAAAGTGGCCGCGCATCGCAGCGCCATGATCAAGCTCTACCTATTTGCGCTGATCGGCGCCGGCATCTTCACGTTGGTGCCCGGCCGCATCATGCACACGGTCGTATTCGGCCAATAAACAATTTCGAGCGAAAGTGCGTCGCGGTTTTCCGTCCGGAATTGCCTATAGTTGATAGTTGCGGCGATAGTCCGCTTGCAAAGCAAGCGTCTAAGGAAGATCATCGTGAAAGCACGCGTCAAATGGGTTGAGGAACGCACCTTTGTCGGCGAGTCCGGCAGCGGTCACAAAGTCGTGCTGGGCACGGCGCGTGGGCCGGAAGGCCGGACGCCAGGGCCGAGCCCAATGGAGCTGGTGCTGATCGGCACCGGCGGCTGCTCGGCCTATGACGTGGTCCATATCCTCGAAAAAGGTCGCGAGGCGGTCGAGGACTGCGTGGTCGAGCTGGACGCGGATCGTGCCGAGACGGAACCGCGCGTCTTCACCCGCATCCACATGCATTTCATCGTCAAGGGTCGCGCGCTGTCGCGCGACAAGGTGAAAAGGGCGATCGATCTGTCGATCGAGAAATACTGCTCGGCCACCGCCATGATGGCCAAGACGGCGGCCGTCACGCATGATTTCGAGGTGGTCGATACAGCTGTGAAATAAGGCAGTAGGGATGCTGCTCAGGCAGCCATCAGCGCCCTCACGCCGTCGGCGACGAACTGCACCGCAAGCGCCGCCAGGATGACGCCGAGCAGCCTCGTCAGGATCGAGCGGCCGGTCTGGCCGAGGATGCGGTCGATGCGCTCTGCCAGCACGAACACCAGAAAGGTGAGCACAAGACAGATCGCGATGATGCCGACCAGCGCCGCTTGCGCGGCAAAGCCCTCGAAGTGTCCTGACAGCAGCACTGTCGCCGATATCGCGCCGGGACCGGCGATCAGCGGGATCGCCAGCGGAAAGGCGGCGATGTTGTGGATCATGTCCTTGGTGATGGCGACGTCGCCGATCTTCTCCTTGCGGTCCTGACGGCGCTCGAACACCATTTCGAAGGCGATGAAGAAAAGCAGGAAGCCGCCGGCGACGCGGAAGGCCGGCAGCGTGATGCCGAACACCGACAGGATCGAGGCGCCGGCGACGGCGAACAACGCCATCACCAGAAAGCCGATCACCGAAGCTCGCACCGAGACCTGCTGGCGCTCGTCCCGGTTCATGCCACGCGTGACGGCGAGGAAGAGCGGTGCCAGCCCGGGCGGATCGATGGTCACCAGGATGGTGACGAAGGCGTTGAACAGGGTGTCGAAGCTCGGCATCGCTGGTCCCCTCCCGCCTGGCGAAGCCCAAGCCCTGCATTCGTAGAGCAAAGGGGGAGCGGTGGGAACAGGACGGGAGGATTTCAGCCGGCTATTCAGCTTTGCTGCAATAAGCCTCGAGCCGGTAGACGTCAGGGTCGATTACGAAGGCGGCGTAGTAGTTGTCGCCATAGGCGGCGCGCAGGCCGGGCCGGCCATTGTCCTTGCCACCCGCAAGCAAGGCCGCCGCATGGAAAGCGTCGACGCCGGCGCGTGTCGGTGCGGCAAAGCAGAAGTGCAGGCCGGAGTCCGCGTCGGCCGGGACCGGCCGGCCGGCCTCATTGACCCAGAGTTCTACGGTCCTGGCGCTGTAGCCGAGCGAGCCGGGTGACTGGCTGAGGCACGAGTAGCCGAGGGGCTCAAAAGCGGCGTCGTAGAAGCGTTTCGAGGCGTCGCAGTCGCGGACGCCGATCGAGATATGGTCAACCATCCTTTTCTTCATGATTAAGGTGGTTGATCGGCCGGGCTGGAGTCGAGCGCCGCGCCAGGAACTCGACCTCCTTGCGCCAGGTTTTGCCGCCGTCATGCGAACGCTCGCCAAGCCAGCGGAAGGCGTTCTCGGTAATGTGCGAAAAGCTCCAGCGCACCGAGGAGCCGATGCCGTCGGCGCCGATCTGCACGATTGTGTCGCCTTCGGCGCGGCCGAGCTGGCGGCTGTAATACTGGTTGCGCGGATCGCTCCAGAGGATATGCCAGGCGTCCGCGCCGGGGTCGTAGACGCGCAACGTCGTGCCGTAGAAGGTCCATGGCCCGAGAGAGGCTTGCACCCCGGCATTCCGCGCCGGCAGAATCCAGACGTCCTGGACCGCCTTGCCCTCCAGAACCCAGCCGAAATGCACCTCGCCGCGCCCAGTGAGCCTGGTGCCGTCCTCCAGCGTGCGCGTGGCGTCGAAGGTCCAGGCGCCGATGAAGCGGCCGTAGAGTTTGAGCTTTTCGGCGAGATCCGGATTGGGAGCGTCGCTGTGCAGGGCTTCGGCAAAGGGATCGGTCATGGTTGCTGCCTCGTTTGTCAGGAGAGGCGAGCAATAGGGGCATGGCGGGGTTCTGGGCTTGGGAAAAATTGCTATTTTTTCGCGATGGCGACGACTGAGAAAAACCTGGCCTCAGGGCATGGCTGGCAGGTATCCGACGTGATCTGCACGGCTCGCGCCGGCGACCGCCCGTTTGAAGAACAGCATCGCGGTTTCTGCGTCGCCGCCGTGACCAGGGGCACGTTCCGCTACCGGACGCGCCAGGGCACGGCAATGCTTGCTCCAGGCGCCATCCTGCTCGGCAATCCGGGCGCCTGCTACGAGTGCGGCCACGAGCACGGCGCGGGCGACCGCTGCCTCTCCTTCCATTTTTCGCCGGCCTATATGGAGCGCGTCGTCGCCGATGTGCCGGGCGCAAGCCGGCTCGGCTTTGCCGACCCACGCCTGCCGCCCTTGCCGGTGCTGGCGCCGTTGCTGGCGCAAGCGGAGGCGGCGCAGCAAACGGGCGACGGCGAGGCGTTCGAGGAACTCGGTCTGCGCATTGCCTGCGCGGTGGTCGGGGCTGCGGCCAATTCGTCCGAGGTTGCCTGGACACCCAGCGCCCGCGACCAGAAACGCGTAGCCGAGGCGGTGCGTTTGATCGAGCTCAACGCCGATCGCCCGCTTTCGCTGACCGAACTCGCCGACGGCACGGCGACCAGCCCGTATCATTTCCTGCGCACGTTCCGTCATGTCGCCGGCATGACGCCCTATCAGTTCCTGCTGAGGACCAGGCTGCATCGGGCCGCGGTGCGGCTGTGCGCGTCGAACGAAGCGATCTCGACAATTGCTTTCGATGCCGGCTTCAACGACCTTTCGACCTTCAACCGGAGGTTCCGGCGCGAGATGGGAGAAGCGCCCGGCGCCTACCGCTGCAAACGGGCGGGCAAACGCGGGCATTAGCCAAGGCCGTTCGGGATCGACTTGGCCTGCGAGCTCAAAGTGTGGCTTTGGCCATATCGTCGCAATCAGCGGTATCCATTTGAAATTGCCGCCGAAATTGTCTTTGGAAAAGTGTCGTAGCCATTGGAGTTTCAGCCCGGCTTCCTATATAAGCGGCGAGTGATTCCCGACTGGATTGTGACCTGATTTGACCGACCAGAAGACACCGCGCGGGCCGGAGGGCGGCCCCACCGGCATCGAGCCGATTTCGATCATCGAGGAGATGCAGCGCTCCTATCTCGATTACGCCATGAGCGTGATCGTCAGTCGGGCGCTGCCCGACGTGCGCGACGGCCTGAAGCCGGTGCACCGCCGCATCCTCTATGCCTCGCATGAGAGCGGCTATCACTGGAACCGCAAATATGTGAAGTCGGCGCGCCCGGTCGCCGACGTGATGGGTAAATACCATCCGCATGGCGATGCCTCGATCTATGACGCGCTGGTGCGCATGGCCCAGGATTGGTCGCTGCGCGTGCCGCTGATCGACGGTCAGGGCAATTTCGGCTCGATCGACGGCGACCCGCCGGCGGCGATGCGCTACACCGAGTCCCGGCTGACCAAGGTTGCGCATGAGCTGCTGGAGGACATCGACAAGGAAACCGTCGATTTCCAGGACACCTACGACGCCTCCGCCACCGAGCCCAAGGTGCTGCCGGCGCGCTTCCCGAACCTGCTCGTCAACGGCTCGGGCGGCATCGCCGTCGGCATGGCCACCAACATCCCGCCGCACAATCTGGCCGAAGTCTGCAACGGCGCCATCGCCATCATCGACAATCCGGCGATCGACCTGCCTGCGCTGATGGAGATCGTGCCCGGTCCGGATTTCCCGACCGGCGGCATCGTGCTTGGCCGCTCCGGCATCTACAATGCCTATTCGACGGGCCGCGGCTCGATCGTCATGCGCGGCCGCGTCAACATCGAGGCGCGCGGCAACGACCGTGAATCGATCATCATCACCGAGATTCCCTATCAGGTGAACAAGGCGGCGATGATCGAGAAGATGGCCGAACTCGTGCGCGAGAAGCGCATCGAGGGCATCTCCGACATCCGCGACGAGAGCGACCGCCAGGGCTACCGTGTCGTCGTCGAGCTCAAGCGCGAGGCGGTCGCCGACGTCATTTTGAACCAGCTTTACCGCTTCACGCCGCTGCAGACCTCGTTCGGCGCCAATATGGTCGCGCTGAACGGCGGCAAGCCGGAAGTGCTGACGCTGATCGACATGCTGAAGGCCTTTGTCGGCTTCCGCGAGGAGGTTATCAGCCGGCGCACGAAATATCTTCTGCGCAAGGCGCGCGAGCGCGCCCATGTTCTGGTCGGTCTCGCTATCGCCGTCGCCAACATCGATGAGGTGATCAAGCTGATCCGCACCGCGCCAGATCCGCAGACGGCGCGCGAGCAGTTGATGGAACGGCGCTGGCCATCGCACGACGTCGCTCCGCTGATCCAGCTGATCGATGATCCGCGCCACCGCATCAACGAGGACGGCACCTACAATCTATCCGAGGAGCAGGCCCGCGCCATCCTCGACCTGCGCCTGCAGCGCCTGACCGCGCTCGGCCGCGACGAGATCGCCGACGAGTTGAACAAGATCGGCGCTGAAATCCTTGATTACCTTGACATCCTGTCTTCTCGCGCGCGCATCCAGCAGATCGTCAAGGACGAGCTGATCGCCGTCCGCGACGAGTTCGGCACGCCGCGCCGCACGGAACTCGCCGAGGGCGGGGCGGACATGGAAGACGAAGACCTGATCCAGCGCGAGGACATGGTCGTCACGGTCAGCCATTCCGGCTACATCAAGCGCGTGCCGCTGTCGCTCTACCGGGCGCAGCGTCGCGGCGGCAAGGGCCGCTCCGGCATGTCGACCAAGGAAGAGGATTTCGTCACCCGGCTATTCGTCGCCAACACGCATACGCCAGTGCTGTTCTTCTCCTCGCGCGGCATCGTCTACAAGGAAAAGGTCTGGCGCCTGCCGGTCGGCAACCCACAGTCGCGCGGCAAGGCGCTGATCAACATGCTGCCGCTCGAGCAGGGCGAGCGCATCACCACCATCATGCCGCTGCCGGAGGACGAGACGAGCTGGGGCGAGCTCGACGTGATGTTCGCAACCACGCGCGGCACCGTGCGACGCAACAAGCTGTCCGACTTCGTCCAGGTCAACCGCAACGGCAAGATCGCCATGAAGCTGGAGGAAGAAGGCGACGAGATCCTCGGCGTCGAGACCTGCACGGACAATGACGACGTGCTGCTGACGGCGAATTCCGGCCAGTGCATCCGCTTCTCGGTCTCCGATGTGCGCGTCTTCCAGAGCCGCAATTCCGTCGGCGTGCGCGGCATCGCCATGGCCGAAACCGACCGCGTGATCTCGATGTCGGTGATCGAACATGTAGATGCTTCACCGGCTGAGCGCGCGGCCTATCTCAAGCGTGCGGCATCCGAGCGTCGGCTTGCCGCCGGCGGTGCAGCCGAGGAGGAAGAGATCGCGCTGACCAATGAGGAGATCGGCGAGGAAGCCGAGCTTTCCGACGAGCGCTACGAATTCCTCAAGATGCACGAGCAGCTTGTGCTGACGGTGACCGAATACGGCTACGGCAAGCGTTCCTCGTCCTATGATTTCCGCCTGACGGGTCGCGGCGGCAAGGGCATCCGCGCCACGGATGTCTCGAAAGTGGCCGAGATCGGCCGGCTGGTCGCGACCTTCCCGGTCGGCAACGACGATCAGATCATGCTGGTATCGGATGGCGGGACCGTCATCCGCGTGCCCGTCGATGGCATCCGATTCGCCAGCCGTGCCACCAAGGGGGTGACCATCTTCAACACCGCCGAAGGTGAGAAGGTGGTGTCGGTCGAGCGGATTTCGGAGCCGCAGTCGGACGAGGAAGCCGAGGAAGCGCCTTCGGGTGAAGCCGACACTGCAGAAGATTCGGGCGAGGGAAATCCCGAATAGCCTTACTGCGCGCCACCGGCCTTGGCCGGTGCGATCATGGCTGGAAGTCAGCGGCGGTGGTACAGGTTGCGGCCTACGAAGCCATCGAGCCGCTTGGTGTTGGTCTTGATGCGCACCCGCGCCGCTTCCTGGTGCAACCCGAATGCGGTGGCGATCAGCATCACGATGGTCATTGCAGTGGCAAGCATGTAGATCAGCATTTGCGTGTTCTCCTGCGATCACAACGATAAGGATGGTGCTTTGGTTTCATCTCCTGAAGCGGCAAGCTGGTGAATGCTGCGTGAAGCGTTCGTGATTGTCGCATTCGTCTGTCGTTGACGTCCGTGAAAAGGTTCACGACCGGGCGCAGCAATGGGATTTGCCTTTGTCGGAGAGGCTCGCTAGAAGCCTGCCATGACCGAACGCACCGCCCTTTACGCCGGCTCCTTCGACCCGCTGACCAATGGTCACCTCGACGTGTTGAAGGCTTCGCTTGCCGTGGCCGACACCGTCTACGCTGCAATCGGCATTCATCCCGGCAAGACGCCGCTGTTTTCCTTCGAGGAACGCGTGAAGCTGATCGAGGCCGCGACCAAGGCGGAATTCGGCCGCGACAGCGACCGCATCAAGGTCGTCTCGTTCGATGGGCTGGTCATCGACGCCGCCAGGAAGCATGGCGCCTCGATCATCATCCGCGGCCTGCGCGACGGCACCGATCTCGACTATGAGATGCAGATGGCGGGCATGAACGAGACCATGGCGCCGGAGCTGCAGACGGTTTTCCTGCCGGCCAGCCCGTCTGTGCGCACCATTACCGCCACACTTGTCCGCCAGATTGCGTCGATGGGCGGCGACATCCGCCCGTTCGTGCCGGCGGCGGTCGCAGGCGCCCTCACTGCCAAATTCGCGAAATAGTGCATGTCGCCCAAAGGTGGATCCCGGTTTTGGGGCAACGACATGCACCCAAACAAAGACTTTCGGAGAACCTCATGCAGCTGAAAAAGCTTGCTTCGTTGCTTGTCGTGCTTGCCGGCGTTTTGGCGGCGTCCTTGCCGGCCTCGGCAGCCGACAAGGAAAACACCATGATCATCACGCTGAAGGACGGTGACGTGACCGTCGCGCTGCGTCCCGATCTGGCGCCGAAGCATGTGGCGCAGATCAAGAAGCTGGTGCGCGAGGGCGCCTATGACAATGTCGCCTTCCATCGCGTCATCGACGGCTTCATGGCCCAGACCGGCGACGTCAAGTTCGGCAACATGAAGAAGGGTTTTAATCCCGAGGCTGTCGGCACGGGCGGATCCGACCTTCCCGATCTGCCTGCCGAGTTCTCGCAGATCGAGCAATTCACCCGTGGCGTGGTCGGCATGGCCCGCTCACAGGACCCGAACTCGGCCAATTCCCAGTTCTTCATCATGTTCGCGCCCGCGCCGAACCTCGACGGGCAGTACACCATTGTCGGCAAGGTGGAGAGCGGCATGGATCTGGTGGACAAGATCAAGAAGGGCGATGAGGCGGACAACGGCACGGTCAAGGACCCGGACCGCATGATCAAAGTCCGCATCGCTGCCGACAGCAAGTAACTGCTCGATTTTCAAAAGGATTTTCTGACATGGCTGAGATCAAGGACCGCGAGAACGCGCTCATCATGGAAACGACCAAGGGCGAGGTCGTCATCGAAATGTATCCGGACCTTGCGCCCGGTCACGTCGCGCGCATCAAGGAATTGGCGCGCGAGGGCGCCTATGACGGCGTGGTGTTCCACCGTGTCATCGACGGCTTCATGGCGCAGACCGGCGACGTCAAGTTCGGCAACTCCTCGAAGCCGACCTTCGCCCCGTCGCGCGCTGGCATGGGCGGCTCCGACAAGCCGGACCTCAAGGCCGAATTCTCCAACGCCAATCACGGCCGCGGCACCTGCTCGATGGCGCGGGCGCAGAACCCGAACTCGGCGAACTCGCAGTTCTTCATCTGCTTTGACGATGCCTCCTTCCTCAATCGCCAGTACACGGTCTGGGGCCAGGTCATCGAAGGCATGGAGAATGTCGACAAGATCAAGCGCGGCGAGCCGGTGCAGGATCCCGACAAGATCGTGTCGCTGAAGGTCGCGGCCGACGTCAAGTAAGGCATAGTACGATGATGGGCGCAGTCTGGTCCCTGCTCGGCATCCTGTCCGGCGCCTTCATCGCCATCCAGGCGCCGATCAACTCGCAATTGGCGCGCGGCCTCGGCCTTCCGGTCGCGGCCGCCGCTTTCTCGTTCCTGTCGGGCGCCGTCGTTCTCGGTATCATCGCGATCGCCGTGGTGAAGCTGCAGGGCCTCTCGCTCGACTGGAAGGCGCCGGCACCCTGGCTGTTCGTCGCCGGCGGCATGCTCGGCGGATTCTACGTCACGCTCTCCACCATTCTCACGCCGCGCATCGGCGCGGCGGCGCTGATGGCCTTCCTGGTCGCCGGCCAACTGATCGCCGGCATGCTGGTCGACCGGGCCGGCTTCCTTGGTGTTGCCGTGCGCGAGGTCTCGCTTGGCCGCGTGGCCGGCGCCGTGCTGCTGCTCGTTGGAGCGCTGCTCATCCGGCTCTACTGATGCGCGTCGATCTTTTCGACTTCGACCTGCCGGAGGAGCGCATTGCGCTGCGCCCGGCGGAGCCGCGTGACAGCGCCAAGCTATTGGTGGTCAAACCGGGCGAAACGCTGCGCGACCGCACCGTCAGCGATCTGCCGTCGCTGCTGAGAGAAGGCGACGTGCTGGTATTCAACGATACCAAGGTCATTCCGGCCCAGCTGAAAGGCATCCGCAAGCGCGGCGAAGCGATGGCGCAGGTCGAGGCCACGCTGCATATGCGGCTCGCGCCGGACCGCTGGCGGGCCTTCATGCGGCCCGGCAAGCGCATCGCCGTCGGCGACCGCATTCATTTCGGCCACGACCAGAATTCCTGCTTTCTCGGCCAGCTCGACGCGACGGTGATCGAGAAAGGCGAGGCGGGCGAGGTGTTGCTCGGCTTCGACCTCTCGGGCGTCTTTCTCGACGAGGCAATGCACGCCGTAGGCCACATCCCATTGCCGCCATACATCGCCTCGAGGCGAGATGACGACGAGCGCGACCGCAGCGACTACCAGACCATCTATGCCAGGGAAGAGGGCGCGGTCGCGGCCCCCACCGCCGGCCTGCATTTCACGCCGGAGCTGTTTGCAGCGCTGGAAGCCAAGGGCATCGAGCGGCGCTTCGTCACGCTGCATGTCGGCGCCGGCACTTTTTTGCCGGTTAAGGCCGACGACATCGCCGACCATAAGATGCACGCGGAAACGGGCTTGGTGAGCCAAGAAACGGCAGACGCGCTCAACGCTGCAAGAGCGCGGGGAGGGCGGCTTGTCGCCGTCGGCACGACCTCGCTGCGCCTTCTGGAAAGTGCTGCGCTTGAGGATGGCAGGATCGAGGCCTGGTCCGGGCCGACCGATATCTTCATCACCCCCGGCTACCGCTTCAAGACAGCTGACATGCTGATGACCAATTTCCATCTGCCGCGCTCGACGCTGTTCATGCTGGTCTCGGCCTTCAGCGGACTGGACGCGATGCGTTCGGCCTATGCGCATGCCATCGAGAGCCGCTACAGGTTCTACTCCTACGGGGACTCCAGCCTGCTTTACCGAGCGGAGACGAGCGATGGACGATGATCTAGAGAGAATGGACCGCGAGGCGCTCATCGCGGAAGTGACAAAGCTGCGCGCCGGTATCCGCGCGCATCGCGATGCGACCGGCCATGATCTCTGCTGGCATCATCCCGACCTCTGGGACCTGCTGCCGGAGAAGACCGAGCCGGCGATCGCCGTGCCGCCGTGGCCGAAATTCATGCGCGGCTGCATCCGCTACCGGCAGTCGCTCGACAAGCAGGCACCCGGCGCCCCGGTGCACGACAAGGAATTCGATGGCTGAGACTTTCTCTTTCAAGCTGCTCGCCACCGACGGCAAGGCGCGGCGCGGCCTCATCAGCATGCCGCGCGGCGAGATCCGCACGCCGGCCTTCATGCCGGTCGGCACCGGCGGCACCGTCAAGGCCATGTATATGGATCAGGTGCGCGGCGTCGGCGCCGACATCATCCTCGGCAACACCTATCATTTGATGCTCAGGCCAGGCGCCGAGCGTGTGGCGAAGCTCGGCGGCCTGCATGAATTCGCGCGCTGGCCGCACCCGATCCTGACCGATAGCGGCGGCTTCCAGGTAATGTCGTTGTCGAAGCTGAGGAAGCTTAGCGAAACGGGCGTCACCTTCCGCTCGCATATCGACGGTGCGCGCTACGAGATGTCGCCGGAGCGGTCGATCGAAATCCAGGGGCTGCTCGATTCCGATATCCAGATGCAGCTCGACGAGTGTACGGCGCTTCCCGCCAAGCCGAAGGAAATCGAGCGCGCCATGGAACTGTCGCTGCGCTGGGCCGAACGCTGCAAGACGGCGTTCGGCGATCAGCCGGGCAAGGCGATGTTCGGCATCGTGCAGGGCGGCGACAGTGCTGTGATGCGCGTGCGTTCGGCGCAGGCGCTGGCGGCTATGGACCTCAAAGGCTATGCCGTCGGTGGGCTGGCGGTCGGCGAGCCGCAGGCGGTGATGCTGGAGATGCTGGGCATAACCTGCCCGGAACTGCCGGCCGACAGGCCGCGCTACCTGATGGGTGTCGGCACCCCGGACGACATCTTGAAATCCGTGGCACGCGGCATCGACATGTTCGACTGCGTGATGCCGACGCGTGCCGGCCGCCATGGTCTGGCCTACACGCGCCGCGGCAAGATCAACCTGCGCAACGCCCGCCATGCCGACGATCCGCGTCCGCTGGACGAGGAAAGCGACTGTCCCGCCGCGCGCGACTATTCGCGCGCCTATTTGCATCATCTCGTACGCTCGCAGGAGTCGCTCGGCGCAATGCTGCTCACCTGGAACAACCTGTCCTACTACCAGAAGCTGATGCAGGACATCCGCGCCGCGATCGAGGCAAAAGCCTTCGAGACGCGCGCTGCCGAGATTTCGGAAGGCTGGGCGAGGGGCGATCTGCCGGCGCTATGAGCGCTTTTATGTGCTCACCGAAGTCGCGGCCCGCAGGCTGCAGCCGGTGATCTTAAAGCTGCCGTCGGGCTGCTGTTCGAGCGTGTACACCGCCTCATAGTCCTTGCCGTCGGGCCCGACGATCAGCACCTGCTGGACGATCGAGGCCGGCCCGGTCTGCTCCACCTTGCCGAAGGAATAGTTCTGCGGCCTGCGCACCGGCGCATATCCGTTGGTCACCATGTTCATGAAGGTGTCGACGGTCGGGAAGATTCGCTTCACATTTGGCGCGGCGAAGCTGTAGGCGGTGGCGCCGTCATCGGCGAGAAAGGCCTTGAGCTGGCTGTCGATGACTGTTTGCGCCGCTTTGATCTCGGCGTCACCGGCGAAGGCCATGGATGCAAGAACCATCGGAACGAGAGCGAGTGCGAACAATACGCGGCGCATGGCCTGCCTCCAGAATTCGCGTGGAACAACTATCATACGCTGGCCGGCGTGCCGTGGTTTCACCGTTTCGCAGATTTCTTGCCTGCATGGATGCCTCCGCTAGGACCTGACCTGAGGTGTTCCCGAACTGTCCTTGGTGGCGTCCCCGTGCCGGTGTGGCATGCCGATCGCGGAGTTGCGGCAAGCGGCCGCCAAGGCGCGTGCAGCCTGATGCTTGAAAGCCCGTCGCCAGTCTGCCACAAGGGCCGCTCATTCGCGAAGACTGGCAGGACCGGGAAATGAAGGCATTTTTCGTGCAGATAAAGTGCGATCTGGGCAAAGCCTATGAGGTCGCCAGCGCGCTCGCCGATGCCGAGATCGCCTCCGAAATCTATTCGACCGCCGGCAATTACGACCTGCTCGCAAAATTCTATGTCGACGACGAGGAAGACATCGGCCACTTCATCAATGAACGGGTGCAGATCCTGCCTGGAATCAAGGACACCTTCACCATCGTCACTTTCCGGGCGTTCTGATTTGCCGTTTGATGCCCGCTCACCGGGCATGAACTGACCCGGCGTCGCTCCCGCTGCCCTAATCGTAGGCATTTTGCATAGGGCGGCCGCCAGCGCCGCCCAAATCACCGATTGCGCTTGATTTTCTCCAGCCGGGCCAGTGAAATGGCTTCAGAGGGGAGTACGCGATTGGCAGCGTTCGACGAAATGCTTCCGGAAGTCTCCGGATTGAGAAGACCATACCAGGCTTATGATCGCTGGCTGAAGGAACAGGACCCGGCCAGGCTCACCCAGAAAATGGAGGACGCCGAACGCGTCTTCCGCAAGACCGGCATTACTTTCGCCGTCTATGGCGAGCAGGAAGCTTCCGAACGGCTGATCCCCTTCGACATCGTCCCGCGCATCATTTCCGGCCAGGAATGGCGCCGGCTGACGCAGGGCATCGAGCAGCGCGTGCAGGCGCTCAACGCCTTTCTCGACGATATCTACCACCGCCAGGAAATCCTGCGCGCCGGGCGCGTTCCCAAAGAACTGGTGGCGAAGAATGAAGCGTTCCTGCCGGAGATGATCGGTGTGAGACCGCCGGCTGGCGTCTACACCCACATCATCGGCGTCGACATCGTGCGCATCAGCGAGAACGAATTCTACGTGCTTGAGGACAATGCCCGCACGCCGTCGGGCGTCTCTTACATGCTGGAGAACCGCGAGACGATGATGCAGCTCTTCCCGGAGCTGTTCCAGCAGATCAAGGTGCGGCCGGTGGAGAACTATCCGCAACTGCTGCGCCAGTCGCTGGCGGCGGTGCGGCCGCAGAGCGCAAAGGGCGCGCCGACCATCGCGGTGCTGACGCCGGGCAGCTACAACTCCGCCTATTTCGAGCACGCCTTCCTCGCCGACCAGATGGGCGTGCAACTGGTCGAAGGACAGGATCTGCGCGTGGTCGACGGCCATGTCACGATGCGCACCACCGAAGGCTACAAGCAGATCGACGTGCTTTACCGGCGCGTGGACGACGCCTTCCTCGATCCGCTAACCTTCCGGCCGGATTCCGCGCTCGGCATGCCGGGCATCATGGATGTCTATCGGGCCGGCAACATCACCATCGCTAACGCGCCGGGCACCGGCATTGCCGACGACAAGGCGATCTATTCCTACATGCCCGAGATCGTCGAGTTCTACAC